>JAPOIA010000008.1 GCA_029979185.1 Alphaproteobacteria bacterium
AATGCGTCGGGGATGTTCGCCAGCGCGCGGATCTTTGTGACGCGCGCGATAATATGAATCGGCGCCGCCATGGATGTGGGCTGGCGGAGGAGGCGGGATTCGAACCCGCGATACGGTTTCCCGTATACACACTTTCCAGGCGTGCGCCTTCAACCACTCGGCCACCCCTCCGTATTCAGCTTGTGCGCAATGGCGCCGCTCGGACGTTGCTGCGCGGCGCGCTGGGCGCCGTGGATCGTCGTGCCGGCCTCCTTCCAGGCCAGCAGGCCAAAGGCAAGAGATCAACCGATCGCCGGCCGGTGGGAACCGGCGGAAGGCGCCCCGTCCGGAAAAATCCGGTGGTTGCAGGTGCGCGAAGCGATCCGACACCGCGCAATACGCCAAGAGCGGCGGCAAATCAACCTGCAGTTGGCGCCTTTTCCGGGTCCGGCGGATTAAATTTCCGGTGCGGACAGGCTGCAGCATTTTGCCGGGCCGTAACGGCCCGGCGTCAATTCTGCCAGTTGAGAAATGCGTTCAGGCGGATTACAGCTGAAAGGGAAGAATCGCTGGCTGCCGGAACGGCGGCAGCCCCGAAGCAAGGATCGATCCATGACCACCACGAGCCCCAAACTCATTACGGTTTTCGGCGGCAGCGGCTTCGTCGGGCGTCATACGGTACGCACGCTCGCTGCCGATGGCTGGCGGATACGCGTTGCCTGCCGCCGCCCCGATCTCGCCTATCATTTGCAACCGCTTGGCCGGGTCGGACAGATTCACGCGACCCAGGCCAATCTGCGTCATCCCGGCTCGGTCATGGCGGCCATCCGCGGGTCCGACGCGGTTATCAACCTGACCGGCATCCTTGCCGAAAAGGGCCGCCAGTCTTTTGCTGCCGTTCAGGCTTTCGGCGCCCGCACGGTGGCGCGCGCTGCTGCCGAGGCCGGCGTCGGCACGCTCGTGCACATGTCCGCGCTCGGGGCGGATGCGGACAGCCAGTCCGCCTATGCCCGCTCCAAGGCCGAAGGCGAGGCCGCCGTTCTGGAAGCGTTTCCGTCGGCCCGCATCGTCCGCCCCTCCATCATCTTTGGTCCTGAAGACGACTTTTTCAATCGCTTTGCCGCCATCGCACGGATGGCCCCGGTCATGCCTTTGATCGGCGGCGGGCAGACGCGCTTCCAGCCCGTCTATGTCGGCGACGTCGCGCGCGCCCTTGCGTCTTTGTCCCAGGGTTCGGGGCAGCCCGGCGCGGTCTATGAACTGGGCGGGCCGGAGGTAAAGACCTTTGAAGAACTGCTGCGCTATATTTGCGAAGTGACCGGTCGCAAGCGGCTGTTCGTGCCGGTTCCGTGGGCGCTGGCCAATGCGAAGGCTTTCGGGCTGGAGCTGATAAGCAAGCTGTCGCTCGGGCTGTGGCCGGACTGGCTGGTGGTGACTCGCGACCAGATCAGGCTGTTGCAGTCCGACAATGTCGTGTCGTCATCCGCCATTGCCGAAGGGCGCACGCTGCAGGGCCTTGGCCTGCAGGCGCAATCGCTTGAGGCGCATGTGCCGTCTTATCTTTACCGCTTCCGCAAGACCGGCCAGTTCGAGCGCCAGAACGCCTGAGCCTGCCTACAGTCCGCGCCGCATCATCCTTTTATGGATGCGCACCATGAAAGCGGTCGCGAATAGCGGCGTGAGCAGGTTGAGAATCGGTACTGCCAGGAAGGCCGCCAGCGGCATGCCGCACAGGAAGATATACAGGCCGTGGCGTTCGCGCAGGGCCTTTGCCTCGGCAATCGGGCGATAGCGCATCGCCGCCAGTTCGAAATACTCCCGTCCCAGCAGATAGGCGTTGGCGGTGAAGAAGGCGACCAGGTTGACGCCGGGCACCAGCAGCAGCAACAGCGCCAGGATATTCACCAGCAGCGACACGACTGCAAAGCGCGATGCCAGTACGATTGCCTGTCCGGCGGGCAGGGCGGTTCCGGGCGGGCCATGGGGATCGCTGTCTTTCTCGGCGCATTCGGCCAGTTCGTCGAGAAACAGGCCGGCAATCAGCGACGAGACCGGGGCAACCAGAAAAGCCATGCCGGCAAACAGGCCGATGCCGGTCATGATCTGCAGCGTCGCCGCCAGCCAGGGCCATGGCACGGCAATGTATTTCACTACCAGGCTGTCGAGCGCGAACCACACCAGCGCCAGCATGGCCACGGTCAGGCCCAGCACCTTGTAAAGGACCGTGCGGAACGGCGGAGTGAAAATCTGCTGAAGCGCTGAAAGGGCTGATTGAAGCATTGCTTTGGTCGCGTAACCTGCTGGCTGGAGATCGGACAGTCGGTGCAAGCCGGAAATATGCATGGCGGTGCTGCGCCGCAATGGCGAAATTTCGCCGACTTGGGCTGCCGCCATGGCGTTCGCCGGCTTTCGCCGCCGCGCCGCGCCAATTCAGGGGCGCGAAATGCCGATATGAGCTATGAAGGCACACACCTCATTCAAAAGGCCCGGCATCCAGCCATGAACACATCAGAAGTCATCGCCCGCTTCATCGCCAGGGCGGGTATCACCCATATGTTCGGTTATCCGGGCGATCCGACCGTCGAATTTCTCGAAGGTGTGCGCCGGGAAGGCGGCGACTTCGTATTGGCCACCCGCGAGGGCATGGCGGGGTTCATGGCGCAGGCCTATGGCATGATTACCGGAAAGCCGGGCGTAGCGGTCTCGACCCTTGGTCCCGGCTCGACAAGCCTCGTCAATCCGGTCGCCAACGCCCTGCTGGACCGGGTACCGATGCTGGCGATTTCCGGGCAGATCGATACCAGGCGGTTGCCGACTTTCACCCACCAGGTTGTCGATCATCATGCCCTGTTCGGCCCGGTCAGCAAATGGTGCGCGGATATCGCGCCGCATACGGCAGGGCATGTGCTGCGCAAGGCCTGGTCGATAGCCTTGGCAGACAGGCCGGGGCCGGTACATCTGACCACACCTGCCGATGTTGTCGGTGCGCCTGCCACCGACGACGATATCCGCCTGCCACCGGATCGTGCCGAAGCGATTGCCGGACAGATTGCGGTTGCCGGCAATACGCGGTTCGCTGCCATGATCGCCGGCGCCCGCCGTCCGGTCATCCTGTACGGGCTGTCGGCGCAGCGCGCCGGTGCCGGACCGGCCATCGCGTCGCTGGCGGAACATGTCGGCGCTGCCATTGTATCCTCGCCCATGACCAAGGGACTGGTCAGCGAAGATCATCCGCTGTTTGCCGGTGTCGTTGACATGGCCTGCAACCAGATTGTCTGGGATTTCCTCAAAAGCGCCGATCTGATCCTGGCCATCGGCTTCGATCCGGTGGAACTGATCAAGTCCTGGACGCTGCAGGTCCCTGTAATTCACATCGACACCGTGGCGAATACCGATCAGATCTATGCAGCCGATGTTGAATTGACCGGCTCGATCCCTGCCCTGTGCGCATTCCTGACAACCTGCGTGCCGCAACGTGCCGCGTGGCAGGGCGCGGAACTGGCGCAGCACCGGGCGCGGTTGCGCGCGGCTTATGAGGCAGGCCGCGTCGCCGGGGCTCTCAACCCGACGGATGTCATTGCCAGCGTCCGGCAATGGGCTCCGCGCAATGCCCGGGCGACAACCGATATCGGTTCGCACAAATTGCTCGTAGGCCAGGGGTGGCGTTCATTCGAGGACAAGGCGGTGCTGATGAGCAACGGCCTGTCGTCGATGGGCTTTGCCCTTCCGGCCGCGCTGGTCTCCAGCCTGCTGGAACCGCAGCGTGAAGCCATCTGCTTCTGCGGCGACGGCGGCATGGCGATGATGCAGCCGGAGTTGCGCACGGCATCGGCACTCGGCCTTGCCTTCAAGGTATTCGTCTTTGTCGACAACGCGCTGAACCGGATCGAACTGAAACAGATGGCGCGGCAATATCCGTCCACCGGCACCCGCATCGAGCCGACGGACATGGGGCTGCTGGCAAGGTCGATGGGCTGCGAAGGCGTTACGGTGGATAGTCAGGCCGCATTGGAGAAAGTGCTGTCAGGACCGGCCCCGCACGACCGGCCTTTGGTGATCGGTGTGAAGATCGATCCATCGCAATATCTGGCGCAGTTCTGAATCTGCTGCGGCTCTTGCCGGTCGTCACACCGTATGCGGCTCGTCCGGCATCATGTGCAGTCCCTTTTCGACCAGCCTGTCCCACACTTCCTCTGCACTGTTGGCGTAGCAGAACAGGTCCGGGTCCTCCGGTGAAATCGTCCCGGCCTCGACCAGGGCTTCGAAGCATATGGCCTTCGACCAGAACTCCTTGTCGAAAAGCACGATGGGCAACTTGTGTGTCTTGCCCGTCTGAACAAGGGTCATCAGCTCGAACAGTTCGTCGAAAGTGCCGAACCCGCCGGGAAAGACGATCAGCGCCCGCGCCCGCATCGCCAGATGCATCTTGCGCATGGCGAAATAGTGGAACTGGAAGGTCAGCTCCGGCGTCGTATAGGGATTGGGGAACTGTTCGTGCGGTAGCGTTATGTTGAAGCCGATGCTCGGCGCGCCGGCCTCGAATGCCCCGCGATTGGCCGCTTCCATGACGCCGGGGCCGCCGCCGGTGGCGATGACATTGCGATGCGCCTTGCCGTCGCCGTTGATGGGCCGGCTGCGTTCCGAACACAGGCGGCCGAACTTGCGGGCTTCCGCATACCACCGGCCCCGGCGGCCGGGCTCGCTTTCGCTGACCCGGGCGGAGCCGAATACCACGATCGTTGAGTTGATCCGCCATTTGCGGAGGATTTCTTCCGCCTTGGCGTATTCCAGCATGAAACGGACGCCGCGCATGGCGTCGCTGAGCAGGAAGTCGCGATCCAGCGCCGCCAGGCTGTAGGACGGCGAATTCAGTTGCGCCTGGATTGAGGCATGGTCGGGTTCGGGATATTTCGAATCGGTCATACCAGCACCGTAGCAAAAATCCCCGCCCGCGCGGAACCGGGCGTCATCCGGTGCGTTCGGTCAAGGGTCCGTCCGGCCCCTGACTTGACCATGAGCCGGATATTGCCGGCAGATTGACCACGCAATCTGGTACGGATTTTGTTAGCATCCGGTCGCCGGGCCGATTTGCCGGCAGAGCAATGACTGGTGAAAGCGAGATGGCGACAGCATTTTTTTCCGACCTGCTGAACTCGATTTCCGATCGCGGACGCCAGTTGCTTGGACTGGCCGAAGGACCGGTGGACCAGAAGCTGTTGCTTTCGGGGCTTGTCGACCTCTGCGAGCAGATCCTGTCGGGCCGCGGCGAGGCATCGGGGGCCGCACTGGCGCGCGAGGCGCTGGATCGCTACGAGCTTCTTGATGCCGATTCCCGGATGTCGTTTTTCGATACACTGGCAGGAAATTTCGGTCCCGATCCGAAGAAACTGGCCGCAGCAGCTTATGCCTGGACGAACAATCCCGGTCAGGAAACAGCCGCGGATCTGCATTTTGCCGCTGAATCGCGCCGTCAGGAACTATTCCGCCGCCTCAACAGGGCGCCGGGTGGCACGGCGGCCCTGGTACATATGCGCGAAGCGCTGTTGCGCGCCGTCCGGTCCGAACCGCATCTGAAAACCATCGATCGCGATTTTTCCCATTTGCTGAACTCCTGGTTCAATCGCGGCTTTCTTGAACTGCGGCGCATAGACTGGTCCTCGCCGGCCCTGATCCTGGAAAAGATCATCCGCTACGAGGCTGTTCACCAGATCAACGGCTGGGACGACCTGCGCCGCCGTATCGATCCGCCGGACAGGCGCTGCTACGGCTTTTTCCATCCCGCCCTCAAGGACGAGCCGTTGATCTTCGTTGAAGTAGCGCTGACGGCAGACATTCCAGGCGCCGTACAGCCTTTGCTGGCGGAAAAGCGCGAGCCGCTGCAACCGTCCAGCGCCCGCACCGCGGTATTCTATTCCATCTCCAACTGCCAGGATGGGCTGGCCGGAATTTCCTTCGGCAATTTCCTGATCAAGCAGGTCGTCGAGGAATTGCGCCGGGAACAGCCGAAGCTGGAACGGTTCGTGACCCTCTCGCCGGTGCCCGGTTTCATGGCATGGCTGACGAAGCATGCACGCCGGCATTTAAGCGATGTCGAACAGAAATTGCTGCTCGAACTGGAGGATCCGGACTGGGCGCTCGACGGGAATGTGGCGGCGCAACTGAAACCGGTGCTGGAAGCACTGGCGGCCCTCTATTTCGTCGAGATGCGCGACAGGAACGGTCGCGCCCGCGATCCGGTGGCGCGCTTTCACCTCGGTAACGGTGCGCGGCTCGAGCGCATCAACTGGCTCGGCGATAGGTCCGAAAAGGGCATGAAGGAAAGCGCCGGCATCATGGTCAACTATCTTTACGATCTCGACGAGATCGAAAAGAACCACGAAGCCTATTTCAACAAGGGCGAAGTCGTGGCGGCCTCTCAAGTCCGCAAGCTCGTGCGCAGCGCGCATAAGGGTCTGGCCGCAGCCATTCTTGAGGCCGAAGCTACAGCCGACACGCCGGCGTGCAAGAGCCCGCGGCCCACAGGGGATGGCACGGTCGCTTCGCCCGCGGAGCCACCGCCAGAGCAGGCAGACACAGGCACTGACGCAGGGCAGGGCGCAGCCGCTGGCAAGACAGAGCAGCAATCGACCGCCAGGGTCCAATCGCCAGCCAAGGACCAAGCACCC
The DNA here is from genome assembly GCA_029979185.1 of Alphaproteobacteria bacterium. Taxonomy (GTDB): domain Bacteria; phylum Pseudomonadota; class Alphaproteobacteria; order Rhizobiales; family Beijerinckiaceae; genus Terripilifer. Next base: position 6,645 of record JAPOIA010000008.1, read on the forward strand.
GTCAAGGACCAGGCACCCGTCAAGGCCGATGGCTGACCGGATTCTCGCTTGCAGTCCGGCCTTCGCAAAAATTCGCCCTTCCAGCCGGAATGGGGTATAGCTCGCCGCGAACTTTCACCGGACGATAGCGAACACGCCACATGCCCTCATATCTGTACGATCTCATTTCAAGCCGCGCACCCGCTGCAGACAAGGTCTTTATCGAGGCTCTCGACGGCCGCAAGGTTACCTATGGCGGATTGCACGAAGGATCGGCGAGAATTGCGCAGACCCTGGCTGAGCTGGGTATCGTTGCCGGGGACCGGGTCGCGGTGCAGGTTGAAAAGTCGCCGGACGCGCTGTTGCTCTATCTAGCCTGTTTGCGCGCGGGGGCGATTTTCCTGCCACTCAATACGGCCTATACGCCTGCGGAAATCGAATATTTCCTTGGCGATGCCAAGCCGCGCGTTTTCGTCTGCGATCCGAAGAAGAAGGATGGCCTCTCGGCCGTAGCGGAAAAGACCGGCGTCGCCCATGTCGAGACGCTCGGCGAAAAGGAAGACGGAACGCTGATCGAAAAGTCCCGCGGCAAGACGGGAACCTTCGCCGATGTGGAGCGCGGCGAGAGCGATCTGGCGGCGATCCTCTACACGTCCGGCACCACCGGCCGCTCGAAGGGCGCCATGCTCAGCCACGGCAATCTGGCGTCCAACGCGCTCACGCTTGTCGATTACTGGCGCTTCACCGCAGACGATGTGCTGATCCACGCGCTGCCGATCTATCACACCCACGGCCTGTTCGTGGCGACCAACACCCTGTTGCTGGCCGGCGGCTCGATGCTGTTCCTGCCGAAACTCGACGCCAACGAAATCCTGCGCCTGATGCCGCGCGCCACCAGCATGATGGGCGTGCCGACATTCTATACCCGCCTGCTGCAGCATGACGGACTGAACCGGGAAGCGACAGCGCATATGCGCCTGTTCATCTCTGGCTCCGCACCGCTGCTGGCCGAAACCCATGTCGAATGGCGCGAACGGACCGGCCACGCGATTCTCGAACGCTACGGCATGACCGAAACCAATATGAACACCTCAAACCCGTATGACGGGGACCGGGTTGCTGGCACCGTTGGCTTTCCCTTGCCTGGTTTGGAAGTCCGCATTACCGAGCCGGAGGACGAGAAGGTTCTTGCACAGGGTGAGATCGGCATGATCGAGGTGCGCGGGCCGAATGTCTTTCAGGGTTACTGGCAGATGCCGGAGAAAACGAAGGAAGAGCTGCGCGACAACGGCTTCTTTATCACCGGCGATCTTGGAAAGATCGACGATCGTGGTTATGTGCACATCGTTGGCCGCAACAAGGACCTGGTGATCACCGGCGGCTTCAATGTCTATCCGGTCGAGGTCGAGGCGGAGATCGATGCTTTGCCGGGTGTTGTCGAAAGCGCAGTGATCGGTGTGTCCCACGCGGACTTTGGCGAAGGCGTCACGGCTGTTGTGGTTCCCGACAAAAAGACTCCGGTGGACGAGAAAGGCATTCTCGCAGCACTCGACGGGCGGCTCGCCAAGTTCAAACTGCCGAAGCGCGTGCTCTTCGTTGACGAGCTTCCCCGCAATACGATGGGTAAAGTACAGAAGGCAGCGTTACGTGAGACCTATGCCGATCTTTACAAGGGGTGACCGTGGAGCGGCGCTGGTTCGCGTGAAGAAAACCCGTCAAAGCACAGATCTGGAGCATTTGCCATTTCAGTGAAACAGCGGATTGCGCTGTCGACACAGCGTGCAACCGCGGCAATCGGCGATCCAGATAGCAATCCGTTAAACCAATGGTCGCAATAGAGGTGAGCACGGCTAGAATGCACGCGCCGAATCACCCAATGGGTCGCGCGACCAGGAACCTGTACCATATGACACTTGCCAATATGTCCGATGCCAATATGTCCGATACGAATTTCACCAGTACCGTGCCGGAAAGATCTGTTCGGCAATCGCAGGAGCCTTCTGGCGATGTTGGTGCAGTAACGCTCGGCGAGCCGTCAGCGAGAAACTGGATGCAAATTCTCGATCAATACCGCCATCCCTCGATCGTCCGCAGCCTTGGTGAACTAGCGGCAACGTTCATACCGCTTATCCTGTTCTGGGGTGCAGCCTTTGCCGCCTACAAGCTGGGATACTGGTGGCTGTCGCTGTTGATCGCGGTGCCGGCCGCCGTATTCATCGTGCGCATGTTCCTGATCCAGCACGATTGCGGTCACGGTTCCTTCCTGCCCTATCAGAAAGCCAACGACTGGATCGGCCGGTTTATTGGCGTGTTGACGATGACCCCGTATGACTTCTGGCGCCGTACCCACGCCATCCATCATTCGACGACAGGCAATCTCGATCGCCGCGGCATCGGCGATGTCGATACGCTGACGGTGAATGAATACCTGTCGCGTTCCTGGTGGGGCCGCCTGCGGTATCGCCTGTATCGCAATCCGCTGGTCATGTTCGGAATTGGTCCGGCCTATCTGTTTTTCCTGCAGCATCGTCTGCCTGTCGGCCTGATGCGTGCCGGCTGGCTGCCGTGGATTTCGACCCAGGCGACCAATGCCGGGCTGGCGCTCTTGTTCGCTGGCCTGATGTGGCTGCTGGGATGGAAGGCATTCCTGTTCGTTCACGTTCCTATCATGCTGATCGCCGCGTCGATCGGCGTATGGCTGTTCTACGTCCAGCACCAGTTCGAAAGCACGTTCTGGAGCGATAGCGCCGGATGGTCCTTCAAGGATGCCGCTTTGCAGGGCTCTTCGCACTACGATCTGCCGCCCGTGCTGCGCTGGCTCACGGCCAATATAGGCATCCATCACATCCACCACCTGAGCAGCAAGATACCGTTCTACCTCCTGAACCAGGTGCTGCGCGATCATCCGGCGCTGGAAAAGCCGCAGCGGCTCTCCCTGCTTGATTCGCTGGGTTGCATCCGGCTTGCTCTGTGGGACGAGGAGCGTGGAAGTCTTGTTCCCTTCAAGGCAGTTCGACGGCGCTAGGGCGGAAAGCGCAGTTTGCTTGAACTATCGCAGGCGCTGTGATTACATCGCCCGATGTCACAGAATGCGTACGATCCGGAAACTGCCAAGCAGGAAATTTTCGCCTATGCGAAGAAGCGGGGCGCGCTCGCTGTCGGTGTTGCCGATCTTGCTGCCATTGAACGGATAGCGCCGCCCGGCCATCGTCCTTCCGATATCATGCCACGGGTCAAATCCGTCATCTCTGTCGGTGTCGGCGGTCAGACGCAGGGCGCCTGGACCGTGCCTGCCAAAGCGCTGGGCTATTTCGGATCGACCGAAACGCGCGCCTATTCCTGCGTCTATGCGCTGGCGTTTTTCATGGAGAGTATGTACGGCGCACCATCCGTTTATTGCCCGCCCGACATGGACAATGAGGCCGGTCCCCGCGTGCCGCTGCAAAGCCTGAAACTGCATGCCGAACTGGCCGGTATCGGCGCCCGCTCACTGGCTGGCGACATCCTGCTGCATCCCGAATTCGGCTACATGTATTTTGCATCCGTGTTCACCGAACTGGAATTGCCGCCGGACGAACCGATGGCCGACAATCCCTGTCCCGCTCCCTCCTGCACCGATATGTACCGCAAGATCGGCCAGACGCCGTGCATGAAGTTCTGTCCGGTTCAGTGCCTGTCCGGCAAGATCGATGCCGAAGGAAAGCAGGAGGAAATGCACTACGACATGGCCGCCTGCGCCGAGATGACCCAGCAATACGAGGCGGTTCCGGCGATGCTGGCCCGTGCGCTGGAGGCGGAGGATGCAACGCAGCGCACCGACGCGCTCTTTGATCCGGACAACAAGATGCTTTGGTATAAGATGTCGGTCGGTTCCGGCGGTTTGCTGGCGCAATGTTTCGAATGCATGCGCGTGTGCCCCATCGCCACGCGCTCGCCGCAAGCCGATCCCATCCGCCGCCGGAACAGCAAATGACACAAGGATACTCGCGCGACCAGCTTGGCGTCACCGACGCGATGATCGACGCCTATGGCGATATCGTTTTCAAACTCAGCAACAACCACCAGATTCGCCGCGGCGATCCCGTGCGGATGAAAGATTTTGCCGCTATCGAAGCCCACCGCCATGAACTTGGCATGAGCGATGAACAGATCGCAGAACGGGTCGGTCTGGCTCCTGCGCAAGTGACGCTGATCCGCAATCTGGAAGAACGCCGCCGGTTTCGTACCGGCCACTACCATCAGCTCAACAAGCTGGGTGGTGGCAAGCGGTTCAGGGCAGAGCGCATGACGCCGCTGCAGGATCATTTCCGCTACAATGAAGACGCCCTGTCGCTGCGGGCTGCTTTCGCCTTCGATCCCGCAACCGTTCGCGGTTATGTCGAGGACGGCTATTGGAAAAACGATACCTTGCGCGGATGGCTGATTCGTAACGCCGAAGAGACACCCGATGGCCGCGCGCTGGCAGGCGCCGGTGGCGATCTGACCTGGCGCGAATTGCGCGAGCGTGTCGGGAAGCTTGCGGCAGGTTTCTACAAGGCGGGCATACGTCCCGGCGATGTCGTCGCCGTGCAATTGCCGAATACGCGCGACTATGTCGAGAGCTTTCTGGCGCTATGCTGGCTCGGCGCGGTCATGACAACGCTGTACATGACCTTTCGCGAATCCGAGTTTCGCACGCAGCTGGCGCACTCAAACGCAAAGGCGGTCATCCTGCCGGAGATCATCGGCGACTTTGCCGCCGCCGAAACGGCTTTGCGCCTCAGCGTCGAGCTCGAAACCTTGCAGCGCGTCATCGTTGCGGGAACGCCGCCGGCCGGGGCAATCGCTCTTGCCAGCCTGTATGATGTGCCGCCCTTGCCGAAGGAACTGCCGGCGCCGACAGCGGCCGATCCGTTCCTGCTGCTCTATACGTCCGGCACAACGTCAAGCCCCAAGGGCGTGCCGCTCAATTCCCACCAGATGCTGACCAACGCGCGGCTTGGCGTGGTCGAGCACGATATTCGCCCTGGCGACGTAGTGCTCTCTGCCGCTCCCTATGGGCATCTGTTCGGTCTCTATTCCATCGAAATGGCAATCTGTGCAGGAGCTTCTATCGATCTTCTGCCGATTTTCTCGCCGCCGGCTTTCATAAAGGCCGTTGAGGAAGACCGGCCGACGCATCTGTTCGCAGGGCCGGCGCATCTGGCCGCCTGCAACGGCATGGGACTGTTCGACAAGGCCGATATGTCCTCGTTGCGGGTGACAGTCCTGTCCGGTTCTGCCGTCCCGCCCGATCTGGTCCGCGCCTGCGCCCCGAAGTTTACTGGCGGCGTCATCACGCAGCTATGGGGCATGACCGAACTGCAGGCCGGACTTTATTCGCGGCCGGGAGACGATCCAGAGATCGCCGCCACCAGCGCCGGGCGTAATTCTCCCGGCACGCATGTGCGTATCGGCGATGAAAACGGCAATGAGCTGCCACGCGGCGAGGAGGGCGAATTGCAGGTGCGCGGACCTTCCGTTTTCGCCGCCTACTACAACAATCCCGAAGCGACGGCCGCAGCATTTACCGCAGACGGCTACTTTCGTTCCGGCGATCTCGCATGCATGGACGCCAATGGCAATGTCACCCTGTCGGGACGGCTGAAAGAAGTCATCAACCGCGGTGGCGTCAAATACAGCCCGCAGGAAGTCGAGCTATTGCTCGAGAAGCACCCGGCCATTGCACAATGCGCCATCGCCCCGGTACCGGACGAACGCCTGGGTGAGCGCGCCTGCTGTTATGCCGTCCTGAAGCCGCAAGCATCGGTCACGCTGGAAGAGCTCTGCGCCTTCCTGACGGAAAAGGGTCTGGCCAAACACAAGCTGCCGGAGCGGCTGGAACTGCGCGAAACCATGCCGATGACGGCAACGCGCAAGATCATCAAGGGGCAGCTCAAGCCGTAAGCCTGATCTGCGCAATCCCGGCGCGCGGCGACACCGCTTGCCGGACTATCGCCAACGCCCTATAAGGTGTTCATGCCGTTGGGGCGCCCGCGAGGGCTGAGAGGCGAAACGCCAACCCATGGAACCTGAACCGGGCAATGCCGGCGGAGGGAACGGAGCCAGCCACAAGAGCACAGGAAGTGTGTTCCGCTTGCCCGTTTCCCGGGCAAGTGGAGGAAAGACTATGGCTTGTGCAATTTCGAATTCTCGCCGCAGGACGGGCGCGTCTGGCCGCTGGCGCAGTGCGTTGGCGCTTTCCTGCGTGCTGTTTGCAGCAGGGCCGGCAATGGCGCAGGACAAGCTGAGCCTCATCCTCGACTGGTTCGTCAATCCCGATCACGGTCCGGTTGTCATCGCCAAGGAGCGCGGCTTCTTCAAGCAGCACGGCCTTGAAGTGACTATTACAGCACCCGCCAATCCGGCAGACCCGCCGAAGATGGTTGCCGCCGGACGCGCCGATCTGGCCGTCTCCTATCAGCCGCAGCTGCATCTCAACGTGCATCAGGGCATGAAGCTGGTGCGTGTTGGCACACTGGTTTCGACGCCTCTGACCTGTCTGGTGACCCTCGCAAACGGGCCGATCAAGTCGATTGCCGATCTCAAGGGCAAGAAGGTCGGCTTTGCCGTCCCGGGCGTTCAGGAAGTGTTGCTGACGGCGATGCTGCGCCATAACGGTCTCGACGCCAAGGCGGTGGAGCGCGTCAATATAGGCTTTTCGATTTCCCCGGCGCTGATGAGCAAGCAGGTTGCCGGCGTGATAGGCGCCTTCCGCAATTTCGAACTGAACCAGCTCAATATCGAAGGGTCCGCCGGCCGCTGCTTTTATCCCGAGAGTGAGGGCGTTCCGGCCTATGACGAGCTGATCTATGTCGCCAACCCGGAAACAATGAACAAGGATCGCATCCGCCGCTTCCTCGCCGCGACGGAGCTTGGCGCGCAATACATTCTCAACAATCCCAAGCAGGCCTGGACGACCTTCTCCGGCACCTCGAAGACATTGCAGAACGAATTGAACCGTCGCGCATGGCTGGATACCTATGCCCGTTTCGCTACCCGTCCTGCCGCAATGGATCACGGCCGCTATGCGGCCTTCGAAGCGTTCCTTCACAAGATGGGCGCGGTGCCTTCGCAACTGCCGGTATCGAAGCTGGCGGTGGATGTAACCGCGCCGTGAGTGCGCGCGCGTGACGCCAGCGCCAGCGATCGTATTGCGGGGACGCGCCGATATTTCCGGCGCGCCCCTGTTCCCGGAGCTGCGCCTTGAATTGCCGGCGGGTTGCTGGACCGGCCTGCTTGGCGCATCCGGAGTCGGAAAGAGCACGATCCTGCGGCTGATCGCCGGCCTCGATACCGGTGCGCGCTTTAGCGGAACTATCGCCGCCAATGATGGGGCGCCGCTGGCCGGACGTATCGCCTTCATGGGCCAGAGCGATCTGCTTGCGCCATGGCTGGACGTTCTTGGCAACGTCAGCCTTGGTCCAATGCTTCGCGGCGAGACGCCCGATCTTGCGCGGGCATACGCCATCATAGATCAGGTTGGCCTGAAGCGGCATGTGCGGCAGCGCCCGCATACGCTGTCCGGCGGACAGCGCCAGCGCGCAGCGCTTGCGCGCACCCTGTTCGAGGATCGTCCGGTCGTCCTGCTCGACGAGCCCTTTTCGGCGCTCGATGCGCGCACCCGCGCCGAGATGCAGGAAATTGCCGGCCGCCTGCTGGCAGGTCGCACGGTCCTTCTTGTTACCCACGATCCGGGCGAAGCGGCGCGGCTCAGCCACCACGCCTGGCTCATGAGTGAATCGGGTCTGCAGGCTCTCGAAGTGCCCGCCACGCCGGTCGTCCGGCCCGTTGACGATGCGGCGACCATGGCGGCGCAGGCGGCGATGTATCGCAAACTGCGGAGGCTGCCATGAAGGCCATGTCCACCGGGTTGCTGCGCGCCTTGCTTGCTGCCGCCTTCATTGTTGTCCTGTGGCAGGCAGTGGTGAGCCTCACCGGCGCCCCGCATTTCATTCTGCCCGGGCCGGTGCGCGTTGCGCAAACCTTCTGGACCTCGCGCGACCTGATCTTCGAAAACGCCCTCGTGACATGGGCGCAAATCGTAATCGGCCTGTTACTGGGCGCCCTGTTCGGTATCTACACGGCAATATCTCTGGCCATATCGCCGGCCTCGCGTGTGATGATGCGCCCGTTCATTGTATTCGCGCAGGCCATTCCGGTTTTTGCGCTCGCGCCGGTTATCACCCTGTGGCTCGGCTACGGTATGGCCTCGAAGATCGTCGTCGTCGTGCTGATGATTTATTTCCCCGTGGCCTCCGCCTTCTTTGACGGATTGATGCGCACGCCGCAGGGCAGTCTCGATCTGGCGCAGACGATGAATGCCAGGCCGCTCTACACCATGTTCCGGCTGCGCGTTCCCCATGCCTTGCCGGCGCTCGCCTCCGGCCTGCGGCTGGCGGCCGTCGCCGCGCCGATGGGGTCGGTCATCGGCGAATGGGTTGGCGCATCTCAGGGTCTGGGTCATCTGATGCTGCTGGCCAACGGTCGCGCGCAGACCGACCTGATGTTCGCCGCCCTGCTGGCATTGGCCGTCTTCACCGTTCTGCTTTATTTCATTGTGGATCTGTTCGGCCGCTGGCTGACACAGCGCTATGGCGAGCCTGCTGCCTAGCGCGAGAGCCGCTCGCGATTGCAAGCAAATCGCGAACGGCTCCGGATTTTCTGAAGCCGTGCTTTGGCAAATCTGTTTCCGCGTTGCTTGATAACGATCTATCCCTTCGGCTTCTCCTGGAACTCCCAGGTGTGTCCTTCCGGATCTATGACAAAGAGTTGCGGAGCGCCGATCAGGCTGCCGATCTCATCATATTTTACGCCAAGCGCTTCCATACGCGCGCGAAAAACGGATGCGTCGTCGATCATCCATGCCGTATGGCGTCCGGCCGGCTCGACCTTGGCTTCCGGCCCCGGCTTCAACGCGCCGGGATTGGAAATCAGGTGAAACTGCACCCGCTTGTTCTCGTCGGTGAACCAGGCGCCGGTGCCCAGCTTGTCGAGCGCTGCGGGGCGGGGAATCTGCGTCAGGCCCAGTACGTCGCGATAGAAGGCGATGCAGGCCTCCAGCCGCTCCGGCGCAACCGGAATGCCTTCATGGATTGCGCCGATGAATTCCATTTTTGGGGCGGTCGCCGCTTTGGTTGCCGTATCGCTCATCATATTCTCCCGAACTTGTTCAAGCTTGATTTAACCAGTGCTTGCAGAAACAAGGCAAGCGCAATCTATTGTTCAGCCGGCAGCGGCACATCGTGCAGCAGATGCGGCGCACCGTAATCTTCGATAATCTTTCGCGGATCGCGCGTTTCATCCACGCCTTCCAGATAGGCTCCCAGATAGCGCGCATGCGCTACGAGGCTTCTCCCGAATTCCAGTCGCAAGGCGTTGTAGGATGTCAGCGCGGCATCGATGCTGCCGTGACGCGACAGTTCGTCCGCAAGGCAGGCCGCGTCCAGCGCTGCCTTGGAAACGCCCGCTGCGCTGTGCGGCCGGGCGATGAACGCCGCATCGCCCATGATCGCAACGCGCCCGAAGACAAGCTGCGGCGATTCCATATCGCTGATCGCCTGCAGCAGAAGGGTCGGCGCAGCCTTGATGACCTCGGCCGCCGCCGGCGGCAGGCGGACAGGAGCATCCCGGCGCACTTCGTCGATGAAATGCTGCTGTATCAGCGGTGGTGGAATGGCGATGCCATGATGCTTGCCGGATGCATCGGTAAACATCTCGCGCAGCCTGTCGCCCTTTGCCGGGCGGTACCAGATGGCGTAGAAACGCCGGTGACCGGGGCGGATATCCTCGTCCGCGCCGGGCACTGCCATGGTCAATAGTTGCTCGCCTTCCGGAAAGCAGTTGACCACATAGCCGGCGATGGCCTCACGCGCCCATGCGGGAATGTCCGCCTCTTCAACGATGCCGCGCCAGGCGACATAATTGACGTAGTGTGGCTCGACGTCTGGCAGGTATTGCGCGCGCACGGTCGAATAGACGCCGTCGGCAGCGACCAGCAGGTCGCCACTTTCGCGCGTACCGTCTTCGAAGATCGCCGTGACGGATTGTCCGTCCTGTTCCACGCGTAAAAGGTTCTTGCCCTGCCGGTAGATCTCCGGCGGCGTTATCTCCCGCAGTGGTTTGTAGACGCGCTGCCAGGCGCTGGTGATGTTTTCCCGCGGATGTTCGAAGGCGAGCGATCCATCCCGTTCCATCCATACGTAGCCGCGGTTGGGAGCGCCGCCGGTTCCGTCGAAACGCGCGCCGCATCGTTGCAGGACTTCCGCCAGTTCCCGCGACACGCCCAGCCCCGCGCCTCGCGTCGCCAGGTCGCCGCGCGCCCTTTCGAAGATTGTTACATCCCAGCCGGCCTTGCGCAGGAGATTGCCGGCCATCAGGCCGCCGACCGATCCGCCAATGACGAGCGCCCGCGCCATCAGCCCTTGTCTCCGTGATTGTGATGCGCATGATCGGGTTTGTGATGGGCGGCGTTCCGGTAGTGCATGCGCAGGAGGTCCATTCCGTAATCGTTTCCGTTAGGTGTGCGCACAATCGTATGCACGTGAAATTTTTCCGGCTTCTCGTTGGTAAGGAAAACGCCAGCGTGATGATCGAACTCGATGAAGACCACCGGGCTTTGCACGCGATAGTAGAAGGGCGAATCTTCGCTCGTGCCCCCAATCCAGCAAAAATGGGTATCCGCCAGATGTTTCTCGATCTCGCGTTGGCGCGCCGTCAGTGGTCCTTCCGGCAATGGCACGAGATAGGCATCGACCAGATGCAGCAGTTTGTCCCGCTGTTCGCCTGACATGTCGGATGCGCGAAGACCCTCGTAAGGCACGATGCGATTGTCCTGGAACGCGCCACCGAGGTGCAGGTTGTCGGCAAAATGCCGCCGTCCCTCCGGCAGGTCTCCGCCCATCATCGAATGCGCAACGGTGGCGCGCTGCTGCTGGCCCTTGTCGAAGGCGCGCATCAGCTCCAGTCCTGCGCGTTCCTCGTCCTCGAACATGCGGATGCCCTTGAACGGACCCTCGTCGGCAAAATAAGGCTCCGCCCCCATGAAGCTGGGCGTCAGAGTCATTTGCCCGTCGACAAGAAAACAATGCAAGCAAAGGTGATGGCCGAACAATTGCCAGCCCCAGGGCGCTTCCATGGACGGATTGCCATAGAGGCAGAAGGTGTAGCTCCATTCGCCCAGAATATCCGGCCCGCCGACGAGATCGCCAAGGAAGCGGTTCAGCTTCATCACATTGCGGCTCATCTCGAAGCCCTTGCGGCTGAGGCTTGCGCGGATCACATCCAGCACTGCAGCCCGTACCTCCGGCGATACGCCGTCCAGCCGCAGGCCATAGTCCTCGACATAAAGCTCGGTATTCTGCCAGTGCCGCCACATCTGCGAATCTACGGGAAATGTCATGGTTTCGCGCTGTTGCCGCGACAACTTGTCCATGAGTTTTTCGACGGCGGCTTTTATAGCCGCCACGGGTGCGCCATTCGGTTCCAGTGTGAACAGGTCCGGCTGAACCGTACCGCTGGTCGTAAGTCCCCTGAACGGGGCCTCGAACAGCGTCTTCCATGTGCCAAACAGGCCCTGTGCGCGGGGCGTCTGCAGCCTGGCATTTGCATGATCGCGGGCCGTAGGGCCGGCAATCTTTTTCAGCTCCGGGCCGGGCAGATATTTCCTGAAGTCGGATTGTGTCATGGTCCTCCGCCGCGCTGGTCCGGCCATTCGATGGCATGCGCGAAAACTTGCATCGCTGATGATGCAGAGCCTATCATGTGCATTGTCAGGCTCAAATTGAAAAGCATCGCTGCAACGGTGGAACAGGGCCCAGCAAGGGTGGAATCATGAGTGTTGAATATGCCAGGCGCGGATTGATCGGCGCGCTTACGCCGCAGGCCAATACAACCGTCGAGCCGGAGTTCCAGTATCTGTGGCCGCGCGGCTATGCGATGATCAATGCGCGTATGATGAGCCCGAAGCAGACCATCGAGGAGCGCCTCATCGACTACTGGGGCAATGTCGAGAACGAACTGCGGCAGTTCGCCAATGCACCGATCGAGGCTGTCGCCTTCGGCTGTACGGGAACATCCTATCTCGTCGGCAAGGATCGTGAGGATGAAGTCGTCGCGCGCATCTACGAGAACCACAAGCTGCCGTTCATCACGTCGGCGAAGGCGGTCTGCGATGCGCTGGATGCGTTGAAGGCAAGGCGCATTGGTCTCGTCTCCTGCTATCCGCCTTCGCTCACGGAAAAGTCCATCGAATACTGGCAGAGCCGTGGTTTCGAAGTGGGGGATGTATCCGGCCGCTTCAACGACGAAAGCACCTTTCATCCGATCTATTCGCTCAGCGCGGGAACGGCGGACGAAGCCCTGCAGCAATTGAAGGACAAGGATATCGACGCCATCGTCATGCTCGGCACCGGCATGCCGACGCTTGAGCCCATCGCCCGTGCGGCGCACTGGAGCGGCCCGCCGGTCATGTCCTGCATGCTTTGCCTGGCCTGGCGGACGATCCAGGCAGTCGATGGCGTGGAGCCGAATGCCGAAACGGTGATGGACTGGGTCAACGGAGCCCATTGGGCGCCGCGGCTGCTGGCCGATCTGGAATTGCTGGCAGCCGAATGAGCAGATCTTCCGTCACCCTGAAGCAGCGCCTGGCGCAACAGTCCATTGTCGTGGCTCCCGGCGTCTACGACGCATTCACCGCGTCCATGGCGCAGGCTGCGGGCTTTGAAGCAGTGTATGTCTCCGGCGCGGCTATCGCTTACACCAAGCTGGGCAAGCCCGATATCGGCCTCGTCAGCATGAGCGAAGTCGCCGATACGATCGCCCTGATGCGCGAGCGCGTCGATGCCCATCTCGTCGTTGATGCCGATACCGGCTTCGGCAACGCCCTTAACGTGCAGCGCACCGTGCGCGTATTCGAGCGCGCCGGCGCAAGCGCCATCCAGCTTGAGGACCAGACCTTTCCCAAACGCTGCGGGCATCTCTCGGACAAGACAGTCATTCCGGCAGTAGAAATGGCCGGCAAGATCAGGGCAGCCTGCGATGCCCGCCACAGTGAAGACACCCTGATCGTTGCCCGCACCGATGCCCTGGCCATCGAGGGTCTGGAAGCGGCTTGCGCCCGCGCGGCGCTTTATGCCGATGCCGGGGCGGATGTACTGTTTGTCGAGGCGCCGAAAACCGCAGGACAATTGCGCGAAGTAACAGCGGCGCTCGGATCGCGCCTGCCGCTGCTCGCCAACATGGTCGAAGGCGGCTCGACACCCGTACTCGGCGCGCCGGACCTGCAGGATATCGGCTTTGCGCTGGTGATCTTTCCCGGCGGCATCGTTCGGGCCATCGCCCGGACGGCGCAGGAATACTACAGGTCGCTGCATGCAACCGGATCGACGGCTGCATTCGCGGACAGGATGTTCGACTTCGGCGGCCTCAACGCCTTGCTGGGCACTTCGGATATGCTCGAACGCGGCAAGCGATACGAAACACTGTTCGCGGATGATGCGCCCACGGGAAAGGACGGCACGTTATGAGTGCCGCTATCGATGTGGCCCATGCCGCGCTGTTGCTGCTCGATCTGCAGAACGACTTTCTGCATCCCGAAGGCGCATACGGCCGCGCCGGCCAGACGGCGCCTACGCTGGCGGAACTGCCGGCGCGTATCGCTCCGCTGGTGAGCCGGGCGCGCAGCCTCGACATGCCGGTCATATCCTCGCATTTCACGCTGGTGCCCGGCAGGGATGGCGAGCCGTTGATTTCGCCACACCTGAAACAGATGCGTCCGTTTCTCGGCAAGGGCGATTTCCTGACCGGCAGCTGGGGGCATGGTGTCGTAGATGAACTTGCGCCGTCGGATTTCCAGGTCGAGAAAGTCGCTTTCTCCGCCTTCTACATGACGCGGCTGGACTGGCTGATGCGCAAGCTCGATATTCGCACGATCATAGCCACGGGACTGGTGACCAACGGCGGCGTTGCCTCCACCGTGCGCGATGCCCATGTGCGCGATCTGGATGTGATCGTTGCGCAGGACGGTTGCGCCGCCTTCTCAGCAGATGTGCACCGGACCGCTATCGATGCCATGCGCCCGGTTGCGCGCATTGCAACGATTTCTGATATCATGTCCGAAATTGCAACCTGACGCATAGTGCGAAGCAGAACGAAAGATCCGGTGCAAAGATGAGCGACCCTGCCCCCAACAACAGCAAGAGCCTTGATGCCGAGGTCCTTATCGTCGGGGGCGGACCGGTTGGCCTGTGTCTTGCCGGCCTGCTGGGACAGGCCGGGATTGCGGCGATTGTACTGGAAGCGGGGGATGCAATTGAGCAGGACCTGCGCGCTTCCACGTTCCACCCGCCGACCATGGATTTTCTCGAACAGCTTGACGCAACGCAGCCGCTTCTAGAGCAGGGACTGATTTGCCCGAACTGGCAAATACGTTGGCACCCTTACGGCGATCGTGCGGTTTTCGATCTGTCCGTCCTGTCCGATGTGACGAAGCATCCCTACCGGCTGCAGGTGGAGCAGTGGAAGCTCTCGAAAGTGCTGGAGGCAAAAGTTTTGAGCCTGCCGCAACTGGATCTGCGCTTTGCATCTCCAGTGGAAGAAGTGCGCCAGCATGATGACTTTGCCGAAGTTCGCTTTGCTGAAGGCAGTGGACACAGGAGCCTGCGCGCGCACTATGTCATCGGCTGCGATGGCGCGCGCTCGGTTGTGCGCAAGAGCGCCGATCTGCCGTTTGAAGGCGTGACCTATCCGGAAACCACGCTTCTGGCGACGACGACCTTTCCCTTCGAGGAGCATCTCGAGGGCCTCTCCAACGTGACCTATTGCTGGAAGGAGGGCGGCCAGTTCAGCCTGCTCAAGGTGCCGGGCCGCTGGCGCGTGTCGATCTATCCGCGTGAGGACATTCCCGTCGAGGACCAGATCGCCCCGGAGGCGCTTGAGAAAAGCTTTCAGGAAATCGTTGCGCGCGACGAGTCTTACCAGATCGGCGAGCAGCGGCCTTACCGCGTGCATATGCGCATCGTTCCCTCCTATCGCCATCATCGTATCCTGCTGGCGGGCGATGCTGCACACCTCAATGCGCCTGCGGGCGGCATGGGCCTGAACGGCGGCTTGCACGATGCATTCGAACTGGCCGCAGCATTGCGTGCCGTAATTCGCGAAGGTGCTTCGGACAAGCGGCTGGATTTGTACGACCGCCGCCGCCGGCCGGTTGCCCGCGACGAGGTGATTGCCCAGGCAGACCGCAATCGCGCCCGCATGCGCGAACGCGATCCGCAGCGCCGCAGGGAACTGATGAACGAATTGCAGGCAACGGCGGCTGATCGGGACAAGCTGCGCGCCATGCTGATGCGTTCGTCGATGATCGACGGCCTGCGCCGTGCGGCGCGGTTTCAGTAAGGGCAGCAAGGGGGGCGACCAGCATGACGACTATCCGGAGCTCCGCGGCATGACGCAATCGTCTGATACACAATCCGGCAAATTGCCATTCGCCATGAAACGTGCCGCCATGACACCTGCCGCCACGACACCTGCCGCCACGACACCTGCCGCCAAAAAACCTGTCACGATGACACTGGCGGAGAAGATTGTCGCGAAAGCCAGCGGCCGCGATCATGTCCGTCCCGGTGAAATCGTGACCTGCAAGGTCGATCTGGCGATGATCCACGATTCCGGTGGCCCGCGCCGTGTCAAGCCGATCCTCGACCGGCTTGGAACAGGGCTGTGGGATGCGGACAAGGTCGTCCTCATTACCGACCATTATGTACCCGCGGATAACGACGAGACACGCCAGATTGCCGATGTCACGCGCACCTTTGCTGCAAACCACCGGCTGCGGCACTTCTATGACGGGCTTGGCATCTGCCATGTCGTACTGCCCGAACGCGGCCATCTCAGGCCCGGCATGTTCGTGGTCGGCGGCGATTCCCATTCCCCGACTGGCGGCGCGTTCGGCGCCTACATGTTCGGCATCGGTGCGACGGAAATGGCAGGCGTGCTTGCTACGGGAGAAATCTGGCTGCGCGTCCCCGATACTATCCGGGTGGAATGGAATGGCGCTTTCAACCCCGGCGTCGTCGCCAAGGACATGATGCTGTTTCTGTGTGCGCGGCTCGGCATGGAGGGTGGCCGTACCCAGGCGGTGGAATATTGCGGCGATGCCAT
Source organism: Alphaproteobacteria bacterium (assembly GCA_029979185.1). Classification (GTDB taxonomy): domain Bacteria; phylum Pseudomonadota; class Alphaproteobacteria; order Rhizobiales; family Beijerinckiaceae; genus Terripilifer. Next base: position 22,803 of record JAPOIA010000008.1, read on the forward strand.
GGCTGGCTTGCCGATGCAGGAACGCATGACGCTGTCCAACATGACTGCGGAAATAGGCGGCCAGACAGGCCTCATAGCCCCGGACGAAACAACTGCAGCATATATCCGCAAAGCCGGTGGCGATCCCGGTGACATTTCCCCCTGGCGCACCGATGCAAATGCGGCTGTTGCGGAACACCATGTGTTCGATGCCGGCGAACTTGTACCGCATGTCGCCGCGCCGCACTCGCCGGCCAATTCCCATCCGGTTGCAGACATTGGCAACACTGCGATCGATGTTGCCTATATCGGCGCCTGTACCGGCGCCAAACTTGTCGATCTGCGGATGGCTGCAAAAATACTGCGCGGGCGCAAGGCCGCACCATCGGTCAAACTGATAGTCGCACCCGCATCGCGCCGCGATCAGGAAGCGGCCGAAAGCGAGGGTGTGCTTCAGACATTGCTGGATGCAGGCGCGCAGCTCTATCCCAATTCCTGTAGCATCTGCGCGGGATATGGCGGAACTCTAGAAGAGAACACCGTATGTCTGTCCTCCACCGCACGTAATTTCAAAGGCCGCATGGGCCCCGCCAGCGCGCAGGTCTATCTCGGTTCGCCCTATACCGTGGCAGCTTCGGCCATCGCCGGGCGGATTATCGATCCGCGGGAATTTCTGGATGGAGCTGCCCGATGAAGTCCGGACACAGGATTGAAGGGCGGGCCTTTGTCTTTGGTGACAATGTCGATACCGATGTTCTCGCTCCCGGCATCTATATGAAGGACCCTATCGAGGTGATCGCCTCCCATTGCCTTGAATCGCTGGACCCTGCCTTTGCTTCAACCATCCGTCCCGGTGATATCGTTGTTGCAGGTTCAGGCCTTGGCATCGGTTCCTCGCGCGAGCAGGCGGCGGAGGCGTTGAAGTATCTTGGCGCCGGCGCGCTGCTGGCGAAATCCTACGGCGGCATATTTTATCGCAATGCTCTGAACTTCGGTCTTCCGGCACTGGTCTGCGCCGACACAGATCGCATTACTGCAGGCGACACGCTACGCATCGATCCTGCCACCGGGACAGTCGAGAACCTGACGAAGGCCGAGAGCTACAGGGTCGATCCGTTGCCGGAATTTCTCTTGCGCATGATCGCCGATGGCGGACTGGTCGCGCATCTTGAAAAGCGCTTTGCAGCATCGCGCACGACTGCCTGACGGGAATTGCTCCCGGCGTCCGCAGTTCACTTTTCCTGCAATGTGGCGATATGGGCTATCAGCGCCGTAATCCGTGCCCGAACGAACTCTTCTTTCGTAACGCCCGGGTTTGCCTCGTCGGAATAGAGCAGGCCCCAGTGCGGCATGTCCCGTGGTCCATGGGCATCGCCGGTCTCGCGCCCGTCGATCACCTTGTAAAGATAATCATAGGGCAATGTGCCGTTGTTGTTCTTGCTCAGCCGCGTGATGTAGGCAACCTTCTGCAGCGTCGTTTGCGCCAGCGGACCGTTGCCCTTGCCCGATGCTCCGTGACAGACAGCACAATGTTTGTCGTACAGCGCCTTGCCGAATTTGATGTTCTGCGCGCGGCTTGTGGCTGGGACAAGCAATGCCGCTGCAACCAGCGCAACCGCCGGAAGAAGATTGTATTTGAAACCGATCCCATGACGCATGACCGCACCGCATTGGTTGGAAAGCCGCAGCCGCAAACTCACCGCAGCAGGTATTTCTGCCGCACGAAGCAACTCTTGTAACTGTCATGAAAACTAATTCGCGGTTCTTTCGAACGCCATGCTCTGGATCAACATGCCAGCTGTCTGCTTCAGGTCGAAACGCCTGTTTCGGCAAATGCGGCTCGCGCTTCCGGGCTTGCCAGGAATGTCAGAAAGGTCTGCGCTGCAGCCTTGTTCCGCGATGCGTCAAGAATGGCGGCAGCATAGGGCAGGACAACCTGGAAAGCCTCGAGAATAGGTCCGCACCAGGCAACTCCCTTGTCGCACCAGGCAAGGATTTCCGTCGCAGGCCCGAACGCCAGGGCGCCTGCCGGTACATCGGCAAGATAGGCGTTCACCTGCACGGACTTGTCGAAGCGCCGTATCCTGCTTTCCACGTCCGGCAGCAGGTCGAGGTTGGCTATCACCCCCATCATGTGCTCGCCCGTCGGCGCAAGCGTCAGGACAATTTCAGTGGCACGGAGAAGGGCGTTCGCAAGCGCCCCCCGGTCCGAAACGTCTGCGAGTGAAGCGCCGGTTCGCACTGCTGCGCCAATGTTGACGGACCCCAGGGCGATACGTCCCGCTTCAAGAGCGTGCCCTCCCGCGACAAGATCGTCGATCATGTCCGAGGGCAGCATCACAATGTCTGCAGCCAGTGTCCCGGCCCTGGCCTGTTCATGCAGCAGGTGGCCGTGGTCGGTTGCGACGTCGATGGCGGGGGCTGTACCTGATGCGCTGTAGAGCGCTGCAGCCTTGCGTGCGCCGAACAGGGTCGATCCGGCGCTCGCAACAGTCAGAACGGACGTGGCTGTCACTTCACGTCCGGCAGGGTGATCTGTTTGACCTTCTCGATCAGCGGCTTCGGTGTCGACGCGAATTCTGCCCACAGTTTTGCCACTTCCTCGCCGGGCATGGGAGAAATGTCGATGCCGGTCTTGTTGGCGTCGGCAAGGAATTTCGGATCCTTCATCGTGTCCATGAAGGCCTTGCGCAGCGCGGCGACACGGTCTGCCGGTACGCGCGGCGGCAGCATGTAGGAGCGGCCCAGCACCTGCGCACCGAAGATGACGCCGAACAGTTTGCGCTGCTCGTCGGTCTTGATGAAGTCATTGGCGTGAGGAATGTTGCCAAGTTCGGGGTTCTTCGGCCCGCTCAACTGGATGATCGGCTTGAATTCGCCGGCCTTAAGCTCCGCCCGCCAGAACGACTTCACCGTTGACCAGGGCAGGCCGCAGATGCCGAAGACCTCGCCCTTTGCCATCGCCTGCTTGACGCTGGCCGAGCCGCGATAGCCGCCGACGATCCTTATCTTGGCGCCGAGCAGGTTCTTGACCGCGTTGGCCGATTTCTTCAGCGGGCCGGTCGCACCGGTCGCGCCGAAGACGACTTCCTTCTTCTGCAGGTCCGCGAATGTATTGATGCCGGCCTGGTTGGAAATGCCGCAGACCCCTGCGCCGCTTTCCATGTTGCCGACCCAGATCAGCTTGCCCGTATCGAACTTCGCCTTGGGATTGCCGAACACCGGCTCCAGCGGCACGTTTTGCGACATGGTACCCATGACGGTGCCATCCTTGGGCGCGATGTTGAAAAGCCAGTTGGCGGAATTGATACCGCTCGCGCCAGGCATGTTCTGGACGACCATCTTTGGATTGCCGGGAATGAACCGGCCAAAGTGGCGGATCAGCACCCGGGAGTAGACATCGAAACCCGTGCCTGCCTGATGGCCAACCACGATGGTGATCGTCTTGCCGGCATAGAACTCGGCCGGCTTCTGCGCCCATGCCGGTGCGCTGCCGGCGCCTGCGGCCAGCGCCGCTGCTGCATAGGCACAATATTTCCACCGCGTCGCCATTTACCCCTCCCAAGGCAGTTATCTCTGGTTCAGTTCGCCTGATTGTTGAATTTTAAGTGCGTCAGCCGCAACTTACAAGCGCCGCACCCAATCTTTGGCAAATGTTCCGGCTCAACCTGGCGAAGGCGATCTATCGTGGTGCCTTTGGCGTTGGATAGTCATGGCGCAGCTTGAAATCCTTGATGATTTCGCGAACATGCATCGCCAGCGGCAGCGGCATGCGCAGATTGTCCGCTTCCTGCATCGCGATAAACATGTCCTTTTCGGCCCACGGCATGGGCTTTTTCTGCACCTGCAGGTCCATCGCCCAGTTCTGTGCACTGGAGTGGCCAAGCGCTTCGCGGAGCCGGGCTTCGTCGACGCCAAGGGTCTCGGCGAGCCGCAAGGCCTCGTCATTTGCCGCGATGCAGGCCCACAGGATCATGTTGTTGGTCATTTTGGCCACCTGCCCGGCACTGAACGGGCCAAGGTGGAACACGTTCGAGGCGAATGTCTCCATCGCCGGCCGGCATTTTTCGAAGGCCGCTTCGTCGCCGCCGCCAAGCACCAGCATCTTGCCTGCCTCCGCCGCCTCTTCGCCCCGCGTCAGCGGCATGTCGATCAGGACGATGCCCGAGCCATGGGTCCGTTCGGCAAGCTCCCGGGCATAGCTCGGCGATATGGTCGATCCCACCGCGACGATCAGGCCGGGCCGGGCCGCTTCCATCAGTCCGCCTTCGGCAAAGAAGACCCGCTCGACATCCGAATCGAAGCCGACGACCACCATCACGCATTCGCTGTCCTTCGCGACAGCGGCAGGCGTCGGCTTGACCGAAACCCCGAGCGACGCAGCACGATCCTGCGCTGCATGGTTGGGATCGCAGCCGGCGACCGAATAACCGGCAGCCATCATGTGCCGGGCCATCGGCCGGCCCATCGCGCCAAGGCCGACAACGCCGATTTTCTGCAATGCGCTCATTCTGTCCTCCCTGCCTCTATCTGGAGGCTGCTATTTCCCCCAGACCTCTTCGGCCACTTCGACGACCAGCAGCAGCTTGGCGACCTCTTCCTCGACAGACAGCTTGTTGCCCTTCTCGCCGGATGCAAAGCCGCATTGTGGTGACAACGCCAGCCGCTCCAGCGGACAGTGTCTGGCCGCTTCCTCGATCCGGCGCTTCAGGTTGTCCTTGCTTTCCAGGCTGCCGCTCTTGGTGGTGACGAGGCCGAGGACAACGGTCTTTCCCTCGGGCACGAAGCGCAACGGCGAGAAGTCGCCGGCGCGCTCGGAATCGTATTCCAGGAAATAGCCATCGACGTTGATCTCGTTGAACAGGATGTCCGCCACCGGCTCGTACCCGCCTTCCGCGACCCATGCGCCTTCGAAATTCCCGCGGCACAGATGGATGGCCGTCGTCATGTCAGCCGGCGCGCTGGCGATTGCGCCGTTGATGATGCTCGCATAGGTGCGCGGCAGTTCGTCCGGGTCCTCGCCGATAGCCTGGGCCTGCGCCCGCAGGGCCGGGTCGCACAGATAGGCGAAATTGGTTTCGTCGATCTGCAGATAACGGCAGCCTGCAGCGGCCATGTCCGCGACTTCTTCGGAATAGACGCGCGACAGATCGGTGTAGAACTCTTCCATGTCCGGATAGGCATTGCGGTCGATGCCTTCGCGTCCGGCGCGGAAGTGGATGATGGAAGGAGAGGGGATCGTCTGCTTGGGAGTGCGGCTCGTATTGGCCGCCACGAATTTGAAGTGATCGACGAAGATCGGTTTTGAGCGGTTCAGCTTGCCCGCGACATGGAAGGCTGACAATGGCCGCTCGATCTCGCCTTCGGCCGTCTTGAACATTGCCGTGCCGGCCAGTTTCACCGAAATGACGTTTTCGATCGAAAGCAGGAAGTCCGCATGCCAGAGCGTGCGGCGGAATTCACCGTCGGTTACCGATTGCAGGCCCGCATCTTCCTGCAGCTTGATCACGCCCTTGATCGCTTCGTCTTCAAGGCCCTTCAGTTCCGCTGCGCCGATCTCGCCCTTTCGGAATTTTTCTCGGGCGTCGAGCAGGCTGGCCGGGCGCAACAGCGATCCAACATGGTCGGCGCGAAAGGGCGGGCGGGTGCGTTGGGCCATAAAGTCGTTCTCCGTGCAATGGCTGGATGGAATTCGGGCGCACCATGATCATGCAGCATGATTCCGTCAATGGGTTGCCAGGGCATTTCGGTTCCCGGCGCCTGAAGCAGGCGAAAAACTTGCTCCCGGCCTCCTTATGGGTCTAGCATCTCCGAATAAAAACATAAGGGAGGACACAATGACGACGTATCGGTATTTCGCTACGGCCAGCAGTGTTGCGCTGACCTTTGCCCTTGCAATGGGTTTTACCAGCAACAGCGCCGCGGCGCAGAAGCTTTCCCTCAAGCGCCTGACCCTCGGCACCAACCCTGCTGGGTCGGTTTACTATCTCATAGGCGGCGGGTTCACCAAGCTCTGGCAGGAGAAGCTGAAAGTCCGCTCCACGCCCCAGCCGCATGCCGGATCAAGTGTCTATATTCCGCTCGTGCACAACGGCGAAGTGACTATGGGCCTCAATTCATCTCTGGACTCGGCCATGTCCTATGCCGGCCGGGCGCCTTATACGAAGCCCTACAGGAACCTGCGCGCCATGGCGCGTATCTGGATCCTGCCCTACGCCTATGTCGTCAAGGCATCATCGCCCTATAAGACGCTTGAGGACCTGAGGGGCAAGCGTGTGGTGGTCGATATCAAGCCCAACATCCCGCTTGGGCACTCCAACCGCGCCTATCTGGCGACGGGAGGCATCAGGGAAAAGGATATCGTCTCCGTCGCATCGGGCGGTGTCGTGCACGGATTGCAGATGGTGCAGGAAGGCCGTGCCGATGCCACGAATGTCGCTCTGGGCATGCCGCAGGTGCGCAAGATGCATGCATCCATTCCCGGTGGCATTCGGGTCATTCCCGTTGGCAAGGATGGGACGGACGAATTCATCGGCAAGGAAATGCCGGGCATGTCGATCCTGCAGATCAAGCCGGGCAAGACGCGGCCCTTCGTCAAGGAGCCAATGAAGATTGCCACCTTCGATGCCTATATCAACATTGGCAAGAACGTCTCGGCGGAAGATGTCTATCTGCTGACAAAGACCCTGCACCAGAACTGGAAGAAACTGCAAAAGGATTATCCGCCGCTGCGTGGTGTCGGCGTCGACAAGCTGGCCCCGGCCCGCAATGTCGTGCCCTACCATGACGGAGCTATCCGCTATTACAAGGAAGCCAAACTCTGGACGGCTGCAAACGACAAGCGCCAGAATCAGGTGATGAAGTAGCGGGTGTCTAGCCCCCTTGTTTTGTACCAGTGATTTGTCGGTTCACTAAGATTGTTTCGGGCACTGGCGGACGCATGCCGAGGGCATGATGGGGCCGGATGTGGTTGTATTGGCGGAGCCATTGGTTGATGACGACTTGGGCCTGCCTGGTGGT
>JAPOIA010000090.1 GCA_029979185.1 Alphaproteobacteria bacterium
GCTGAACGTAAGAACATCGAACCTGCCGCCCGTAACCAGATCCAGAAAGTTCTGGACGAATACAAGGTGGGCGCGAAGATCCTGCAAGTGCAGCTCCTTTCGGTCGATCCGCCGGAACAGGTTATCGCCTCCTTCCGCGACGTGACGGCGGCCCAGCAGGACCTCGAGCGGCTGCGCAACGAAGCGCAGGCCTATGCAAACCGGGTTGTACCGGAAGCACGCGGCGCCTCGGCCCGGATCACCCAGGCTGCGGAAGCGGACCGGCAGAAGAAAGTTGCCGATGCGCAGGGCGCCGTGGCCCGGTTCAACCAGGTGTACGAGCAGTACAAGAAGGCTCCGGACGTGACGCGCGAGCGCCTGTATCTGGAAACCATGGAGCGCGTGTTCAAATCCACCGGCAAGATCATCCTTGATCGTAATAGCGGCGGGCAGGGCGTCGTGCCCTATCTGCCGCTTGGCGAATTGCAAGGCGCGCGGAAGGCCGGCCAGACCCAGGGGAGCAAATAATGAAAAACCCCATTAGCGGATTTGTTATCGGCATTGTCCTGGTGGTACTGCTTATCGCTGCAAGTACGGCGACATTTACCGTTGCCCAGACGCAGCAGGCGCTGGTACTTCGCTTCGGTGAACCGATCCCGGGCCGCGCCCGCGTGACGGAACCCGGTCTGCATTTCAAGGTGCCGTTCATCGAGAACGTCGTCTATTTCGACAAGCGGATGCTGGACGTTGACTCGCCGCGCGAGGAAGTGATCGCGTCCGATAACAACCGTATCGAGGTCGACGCCTTCTTGCGGTATCGCATAATCGATGCCCTGACCTTCTTCCAGACTGTCCGGACGGAAGAGATTGCAGCCAATCAGCTTGGGTCGGTCCTGAACTCTGCCGTCCGTCAGGTGCTGGGTGAAGCGACGATGGTCCAGATTGTCCGCGAGGATCGCGGCAAGCTGATGGACCGCATTCTCGGCCAGGTGAACATCGAGGCGGCCAAACTGGGCGTCAAGATTCTCGATGTCCGTATACGGCGCGCCGACCTGCCGCGGCAGATTTCCGAGAAGGTCTACAGCCGCATGCAGACAGAACGCCAGCGGGAAGCTGCCGAATTCCGCGCGCAGGGCGCCGAGCAGAAGCAGCGGATCGAATCGAAGGCGGATGCCGACGTGGTTGTCCTGATGGCGACTGCGGAACGCACGGCGCAGGAAATCCGGGCGAAGGGCGATGCCGAGCGCAACCGGATTTTCGCCGAATCCTTTACCAAGGATCCGGAGTTCTTCGCATTCTACCGGTCCATGCAGGCTTATGAGACCGGTCTGGCGAGCAACGATACCCGCCTGGTGATCAGCCCGAATTCGGACTTCTTCCGGTATTTCGGTAGCCCTGTGGGCAAGGCAGGCAGTGGTCCGGTAGCGGCGGCCAACAAGACGGCTGCTCCGGCAAACAACAACAATAAGGCCGCCGCCCCTGCGCCGAAGGCGCCAGCCGCAAATTCGGCCGGCAAGCCGGCGCCCGCTCCTGCGCCCGGGCAGTAGGCGGCGCAAAAAGCGTGGAGTTGACGGGAAGGCGGCAGTCAGCCGCCTTCCTGCCGCATTTGCGTTATGAGTATGCGGGCAAGCTGGCAACCGTTTTTGCCAATGCGTCCGCAGCCGTGAAATCCGACTGCGGCTGCCATATGTGACCATCAGCGGTTTGAGGCAGCGGGCAAATGGTTTGGCGGAGGCGGAAACCGCATCCGAAACTGTAAAATGGAGAATGACGACCATGGCAAACGTTACGCATTTGCAGGTTCAGGGATCGCGCGCGCGCGGCGGCATGTTCGCGCGGCTGGCTTTTGCCGGCGTGTTGGCGTTCGGGCTTGTGGGCGGGCCATTGCCGGCGCCGGTAATGCCGGTGGCGCATGCGCGCGGGGCGCCTGATTCCTTTGCCGATCTGGCGGCGAAAGTGTCCGGTGCTGTCGTCAACATTTCCGCCTCGCAGACGATTTCCGCTCCGAGCGGGCGTCCGCCGGGCCTGCCGCGCGGTACGCCGTTCGACGATCTGTTCGAGGAATTCTTCAAGCGCCGCCAGCAGGGACAGGCGCCTGTGCCCAAGCGCCGATCCAATTCTCTGGGATCGGGATTCGTCATCGACCCGGCCGGTATCATCATCACCAACAATCACGTGATCGCCAATGCGACGGAGATCGAGGTGATCTTCACCAACGGCGACAAGCTGAAGGCAGAACTTGTTGGGCGCGATCCCAAGGTCGATATCGCCGTGCTCCGCGTGAAACCCAAGACACCGCTGAAGGCAGTCAAGTTTGCCGACAGCAGCAAGACACGCGTCGGCGAATGGGTGATGGCCGTCGGCAATCCGTTTGGCCTTGGCGGCACGGTAACGGCGGGTATAGTTTCGGCGCTCAAGCGCACGATCAGCAGCAATCCGTTCGACAACTACATCCAGACGGATGCCGCCATCAACAAGGGCAATTCCGGTGGTCCGCTTTTCAACATGGAAGGCGATGTTATCGGCGTGAATACAGCGATCCTGTCGCCGACCGGCAGTTCCGTCGGTATCGGCTTTGCCTCGCCGGCCGCGACGGTCGTTCCGGTGATCGAGCAGTTGCTGAAATACGGCGAGACGCGCCGTGGCTGGCTGGGCGTTCGCATCCAGAAGGTTGACGATGCCATTGCCGAAAGCCTTGGCCTCGGGAAGCCGCGCGGCGCCCTGATCGCCGGCGTGGACGAAAAAGGTCCGTCGAAAGCAGCCGGTATTCGTACCGGTGATGTGATCGTCAAGTTCGATGGCCAGGAGGTGGAGCAGATGGCCGACCTTCCCCGCTTTGTTGCGAATTCGCCGGTGGGCAAGGATGTCGATGTCGTTGTCGTCCGCAAGGGCAAGGAAGAAACGCTACGTGTGAAACTCGGCCGGTTGCCGGAGCAGTCCACCAAGCAGGCGTCGTTGAAAAAGCCGGACAACGTCAAGCCGCCGAGTGTGGTTCGCAAGGCGCTTGGCATGGAATTGTCCGACCTGTCGGATGCGTTACGCCGCCAGTACAAGATCAAGCCCTCCATCAAGGGCGTGATCATCACCAAGGTCGATCCGAATTCGTCCGCGGCTGAAAAGCAGCTTGTTCCTGGCGATACGATTGTCGAGATCAACCAGCAGCGCATGTCGAAGCCGGAAGACGTGGTCAGCAAGCTTGATGAAGTCAAGAAAGCGGGGCGCAAGTCGGCTCTGCTGCTGGTTTCCAACGGCGAGGGCAATGTCCGGTTCGTTGCGGTGCCGGTGAAGTAGCGCTTAGCAAACATCATGCAAAAGCCGGCGCGGACATCTGCGCCGGCTTTTCTGTTTCCGGGCGGTTCAACCGTTTCGCGAACAGTTGAACTGCCCTGCCTTTCCGATCACGCGCGCCCGAGAATGGAAACCGGAAACCATGTCTTCCGGCAAGCGCGCGGGCCCCCCAAGCATGGATCAGAAAGGCAAGCCCACATAATTCTCCGCGAGAGATTTTTGCGCTGCCTCCGAGGAGAACAGATATTCCAGTTCTGTATCCTGCAGGCGTTGGCCATAGCCGCTTTCGTCCGGGAAGTTGTGCAACAGGTTCGTCATCCACCAGGAGAAGCGCTGGCCTTTCCAGACGCGCGCCAGCGCCTTCTGCGAATAGGCCTGCAGGCCGGTGTCGTCGTTCTTCTTATAGTGGTCCACCAGCGCGTGATATAAATAATAGATGTCGGAGGCAGCGCTATTCAGGCCACGGGCGCCGGTCGGCGGGACGATATGCGCGGCATCGCCGGCCAGATACATACGCCCGTATTGCATCGGTTCGGCGACGAAGCTGCGCAGGGGCGCAATGCTCTTTTCGATTGACGGGCCGGTGACGAGATTGCCGCGTACATCGGCGGGAAGACGCTTCGACAGGGCGTCCCAGAAGCGGTCGTCGGACCAGTCGTCCTCGGTATCGGTGAGCGGACACTGGACATAATAGCGGCTGAGCGTCCGCGAGCGCAACGAGCACAGTCCGAAGCCGTGTTCCTTGTCGCGGATGTAGATCAGCTCTTCTGCAATCGGCGGTGTGCGCGACAGGACACCAAGCCAGCCGAAGGGATAGATGCGTTCGTGTTCAACGATCTTGTCCTTGGGGATCGATTTGCGGCTGACGCCATGGAAGCCGTCGCAGCCGATGATGTAGTCACAATCGATCCGGATGCGTTCGTCGCCCTTCCGGAAGGTGAGCCAAGGGCTGTCGTTGTCCATACCGTGGGGCTGCACGTCTTCGGCATTGTGAATGACCGCGCCACCCAGTTTGTCGCGGCCCTCATAGAGGTCGCGTGTCAGTTCGGTCTGACCATAGACGATGACTGAATTGCCGCCGGTCAGTCCCTTCAGGTCGATGCGGTGACGGGATCCGTCGAAAGCGATGTCGAAGCCGTCGTGGATTTCGCCTTCCTTGTCCATGCGGTCGCCGACCTGGGCTTCACGCATGAGATCGGCGAATCCGTGCTCGAGAACACCGGCGCGGATGCGTCCGAGCACATATTCGCGGCTCTGGCGTTCCAGAACCACGCTGTCGATGCCCTTGAGGTGCAGCAGCTGCGAGAGCATCAGGCCAGAGGGGCCTCCTCCGATAATTCCTACCTGGGTGCGCATATCTTTCTCCCGGTGTTCCGGCTCCCGCTGGCCGGGAGCACCGCATGTTTCGTCGATGGTTGGATAATTACGCCGATTGACCGGCAATACGATGGATTTTTGGCAGATTAGATTGTACTTTTTTATCAAATATTGCTGCGAGATCCGTCCATGAGCCATGTCGTCAAAAAGGCCGCAGGCCAACCGGTAGCCCGCTTTGGCCTGTTCGGTGAGGCAGTCGGGACCGGCGATCCGGAATTCTTCCATATCGAGGACATCCAGAGCCGCTCGCGGCTGTACCGCTGGCAGATTGCGCCGCATACGCATACACGGATGTTCCAGATGGTGTGGTTGGCGAGTGGCCCGGCGCAGGTCAGTGCAGATGGCGTGCAGCGAGAGGTTGCCAGTCCCTGCGCCATCTGCATTCCCGGCAATGTGGTGCACAGCTTTGTCTTCGACCATGCGTCGCAGGGGCATGTGGTTACGGTGTCGGAAGACTTCCTGCAGAATGCTCGCGCCGGGGACAGTCGCACCGATGGCGGAGCGTTCCTGTTCGAGGCGTTTCTTAAGGGGCCCGCCATACTGCCATTCGAAGGGAACCATCCGTCAGTCGCCCGGATCGAAGCGTTGCTGCTCCAGATGACAAGCGAGTTCCACGCCATGGCGATGGGGCGCAACGAAGCCTTTATCTGGCTGCTGCAGGTCATGCTTGTGCTGTTGCACCGGCAGGCGAGCGAGCAGGCGGTACCGGCGGGCAAAACCGGCTTTCGCCGCGATGTCTTCATACGTTTCGGCAAGCTGACGGAAGAGCATTTCAGGAAGCAATGGACAACCGGGCAATATGCTGATGCGCTGGCGATCAGTGCGCCTCGACTGAACCGAATCTGCCAGGAGTTTTCAAGCAAGACGGTGAGTGAACTTGTCCATGACAGGCTTGTGCTGGAGGCCCGCAGGCATCTTATCTACACGTCCGCGCCGGTGGAGTTGATTGCCTTCGAGCTGGGTTTCGTCGATGCGGGATATTTCAACCGCTTCTTCAAGCGCAAGACCGGGATTACCCCGGGGGCATTCCGGCGGGCGCGGGAAGATGGCTAACGATCATTCAACGAATTCGCTTTGCCGGTAGCCTTGGGCATAGAGCAGGGCGGTGAGATCGGCATGATCAATCCGCACATCTGCTGCTGCTGCGACCGCCGGCTTGGCGTGATAGGCAAAGCCGAGCCCGGCTTCGTCGAGCATCGCCAGATCGTTGGCGCCGTCGCCCACCGCCATCGTGCCGGACGGGGCGAGGGCCAGTTTGGCGCGCATTTCGAGCAGGGAATCGAGCTTGGCCTGCTTGCCCAGGATCGGTTCGCGCACCAACCCGGCAAACTTTCCCGATTCGATGATCAGCTCGTTGGCGCGGTTCTCGTGGAAGCCGGTCATTGCGGCGATGCGGCTTGTAAACAGGGTGAACCCGCCGGACACCAGCATGGTGTGGACGCCCCTGGCCCGCAGGGTCTGCACCAGGGTGCGGGCGCCCGGATTGAGGGTGATCCGCTCGGCGATGACCTGATCCACGACTGCAGCGTCCAGCCCCTTGAGCAGTCCGACGCGTTCCCGCAGGGCCGGCTCGAATTCGATTTCGCCGCGCATCGCCCGTTCGGTAATGGCGGCGACATGGGCTTTGACGCCAACGACATCGGCCAGTTCGTCGATACATTCCTGCCCGATGATGGTGGAATCCATATCGGCCAGGAACAGCTTCTTGGCGCGCCCGGCCAGCGGCTGAACGATGACATCCACCGGGGAGCCAGCGAGGGCGCTGCGTACCGTATCAGCAATAGCGCGGCAATCGGTTTCCGCGGCGACCGGCGTGAAGGCAATGTCGGCGGCGATGGTGGGAGCAAGCCACTCGGCCTCTCCGGCACCGGGCAGGATGCCGCGAACGCTGGCAATATGCTCTGCGGAAAGCGCGGATGCTTGTGTATTTGTAACAAGGGTCGCGACATGCGTATAAGAAGCCATCCGGTCGAACCGCCTTTTGTGCTGCGTGTTTGTCTGCCTGTCAGCCGGCCTGTCATTCTGGAAAATCCGGACGAGAGGCTCGTTTCATTCCTTTCGGGGCGCTGCCGCCAGTGACACCATCCGCCATACTCATTGCAGGCCCGACAGCGAGCGGCAAAACCGCGCTGGCCGTTGCCATCGCAAAGGCGATTGGCGGGAGCGTGATCAATGCCGATTCCATGCAGGTCTACAGCGATCTGTTTATACTGAGCGCCCGTCCGGATGCAAAAGAGCAGGCGGGAATTCCCCACCTGATGTTCGGCCATGTTGACGGATCGGTGAATTATTCTGCCGGGAAGTGGTGCGCCGACGCCCAGAAAGCGATCGCCAGCGTTCGGGATGCAGGCAGGGTGCCGGTTATTGCCGGAGGTACAGGGCTTTACTTCAAGACGCTGCTGCATGGCCTGTCTGATATTCCGCAGGTGCCGGACGATGTGCGCCAAAGGGTGCGGGTCCAGGCGGCGAGCATGACCGGTGACCAGCTGCACGAGCAGCTTGCCCAGTGCGACCCGGTATTGGCGCAGCGGATCCGTCCCGGCGATGCGCAACGGCTCGTGCGGGCGCTGGAAGTCTTCGAAGCTACCGGCAAACCCTTGTCGTCGTTTCAGGACAATCGCGGCGGCGCTGCGCTGGACATCGGTGATTGCATTGCCGTGTTTCTGGCTCCGGACCGGGCGCTGCTGCGGGAGCGGATAAACCTGCGCTTCGACAGGATGGTGGAGGCGGGCGCTGTCGAGGAGGTCCGGCGGCTTGCAGCGAGCGGGCTCGATCCGCAATTGCCTTTGATGCGGGCGCACGGCGTGCCGGGCCTGCTGGCCTCTCTGCGTGGGGAAACGACACTTGAAGCCGCTATCGACAGGGGAAAAGGCGATACCCGCAAGTATGCAAAGCGCCAGTTCACCTGGTTCCGCCATCAGTTGAGCGCCTTTGAATGGGTGGAGCCCTCGGAAGCTGAGGCGCTGATCATGCAGCGAGTCAGATCGCCAGCGGCAGGGCAGGGCTTGGCGGGCGCGGGTCGCTAATCTCCGGTATGCGGCAGATTTACGCTTGACCGGGCGCTGTTTGGCTGCTTAATGTCCGCACATCGGGATTTTGGCGCGTCTTGTGCCGAATATCCGCCGGGAAAAGCAAGCATGATGATCGCTTCAGCATTTTATGTGGTACGCATGGCGCCTTAGGCGGGACGGGAGATGACCCGGTTCCTGGCGATGGCGCTTACCAAGGTCCCGAACGGGGCCTTTTTTGTTGCCGAAAACCTGTTGCCGAAATTCCGGAAACAGCGCAGGAAAGACGAAACGGAGTAAGTACGATGGCTATTGAGATGACCGGCGCCGAGATGATCGTTGAGGCGCTCAAGGATCAGGGGATCGACACGGTTTTCGGTTATCCCGGCGGTGCGGTTCTGCCGATCTACGATGCGATCTTCCAGCAGAACTACGTCAAGCACGTACTGGTCCGGCACGAGCAGGGTGCGGCCCATGCGGCGGAAGGCTATGCCCGGTCCACCGGCAAGGTCGGCGTTCTGCTGGTTACCTCCGGTCCCGGCGCGACTAATGCCGTCACCGGGCTGACCGATGCGCTGATGGATTCCATTCCGTTGGTCTGCCTGACCGGGCAGGTTCCGACCCATCTGATCGGTTCCGACGCCTTCCAGGAATGCGACACGGTCGGCATCACCCGCCATTGCACCAAGCACAACTACCTGGTGAAGCGGATCGAGGATCTGCCGCGCATCCTGCATGAGGCCTTCTATGTCGCACGCTCCGGGCGTCCCGGTCCGGTTGTTGTCGATCTGCCGAAGGACGTCCAGTTCGCAACCGGCGAATACAAGTTCCACGACAATATCCAGCACAAGACCTATCAGCCGCGCCTGAGCGGCGACGAGAGTAAGGTGCGGCAGGCTGTCGAGATGATGGCGTCTGCGAAGAAGCCGGTCTTCTACACAGGCGGCGGTGTCATTAATGCCGGCCCCGAGGCCAGCAACCTGTTGCGCAAGCTGGTCGAGGCGACCGGTTTCCCGATCACGTCGACGCTGATGGGGCTTGGCGCGTTTCCGGCCTCCGACGACAAGTGGCTGGGCATGCTGGGCATGCATGGAACGTATGAAGCCAATAATACCATGCACGATGCTGACCTGATCATCGCTGTCGGCGCGCGCTTCGATGATCGTATCACCGGCCGTCTCGATGCCTTCTCGCCGGGCTCCAAGCGTATTCATATCGACATCGATCCCTCTTCGATCAACAAGAACGTTCCTGTCGATCTCGGCATCGTCGGCGATTGCGGCTATGTGCTGGCGCAGTTGAACAAGCTCTGGGAGACCGAAGGCAAGAAGCTGGACAAGAAGGCCATCGCGTCCTGGTGGGAGCAGATCAACATCTGGCGCAAGCGCAATTCGCTGGCCTATCGGCAATCGGATTCTGTCATCAAGCCGCAATACGCCATCCAGCGTTTGTACGAACTGACCAAGGGTCGCGATACGTACATCACGACCGAAGTCGGCCAGCACCAGATGTGGGCGGCGCAGCACTTCCATTTCAACGAGCCTAACCGCTGGATGACCTCGGGCGGCCTTGGCACCATGGGATACGGCCTGCCGGCGGCAGTTGGCGTGCAGATGGCTCATCCCAAGGCTCTGGTCATCGATATCGCTGGCGAAGCGTCGATTCTGATGAACATCCAGGAGCTCTCGACGGCCGGTCAGTATCGGCTGCCGGTTAAGATATTCATTCTCAACAACGAATACATGGGCATGGTGCGCCAGTGGCAGGAGCTGCTCCACGGCGGACGCTATTCGGAAAGCTATTCGGATTCACTGCCGGACTTCGTCAAGCTGGCCGAAGCCTACGGCGCGCATGGCATCCGCTGTTCCGATCCGGCCAAACTGGACGACGCCATTCGCGAGATGATCGATACGCCGAAGACGGTCATTTTCGATTGCATTGTCGACAAGGAAGAGAACTGCTTCCCGATGATCCCCTCGGGCAAGGCC
>JAPOIA010000091.1 GCA_029979185.1 Alphaproteobacteria bacterium
GTTCTACTTCATCACCAAACCGCTGTTTTTCGCCATCGACTTCATCTATCGCTATGTCGGCAACTTCGGTTTCGCGATCCTCATTATCACGGTGCTGATCAAACTGGCCTTCTTCCCGCTCGCCAACAAGTCCTATGAATCGATGGCGAAGATGAAGGCCGTCCAGCCGGAAATGAAGAAGCTGCAGGAGCGTTACGCCAGCGACAAGGCGCAGATGCAGAAGGAACTGATGGCGCTCTACAAACGGGAAAAGATCAATCCTGTTGCCGGTTGCTGGCCGGTGCTGCTGCAAATCCCCGTGTTCTTCGCGCTTTACAAGGTGATTTTCATCACCATCGAGATGCGGCATGCGCCATTCATCGGCTGGATCAGGGATCTGTCGGCGGCCGACCCGACCAACCTGTTCAACCTGTTCGGTCTGTTGCCGTTCAATCCGACCGTTCTGCCGGTACTGGGACCATTCCTCCACCTGGGAATATGGCCGCTTCTCATGGGCGTTTCGATGTTCGTCCAGATGAAGATGAACCCCGAGCCGACCGATCCGGTGCAGAAGACCATGTTCGCCTGGATGCCGGTGATCTTCACCTTCATGCTGGGATCGTTCCCTGCCGGCCTGGTGATCTACTGGACCTGGAACAACATCCTGTCCGTCGCCCAGCAGTATTACATCATGAAGAAACAGGGCGTGAAGGTTGAACTTTGGGACAACCTTGCCGGCTTGTTCAAGAAGAAGCAGGCGTAAGGGCGTAAGCCCTGCGGCTGCGGGAAGCAGGCAAAGTGCAGGATTCCGGCAATAGCGGCGATCCGCAAGAGCAACCTGCGGACGCTGGCGCAACCGTCTCCGAGACCGTCGATGAGCGGTTGCTGGAAGCCGGGCGCTTGCTGTTCGCCGGGCCTTGCGAGTTTTTCTGGGCCGCCAATAATATCAGCAGCCTGCCGCCGATGGGTGCGCCGGAAATTGCTTTTGCCGGCCGTTCCAATGTCGGCAAGTCCTCGCTGCTCAACGCCCTGACCAATCGAAATTCGCTGGCGCGGACGTCCAATACGCCGGGCCGAACCCAGCAGCTGAACTTTTTTGCACTCGGCGGGCCGCCTGGTGAGGAAAAGCTGCGTCTTGTCGACATGCCCGGATACGGCTATGCCGCCGTCGCGAAGAACAAGGTCGAGGCCTGGACCCGGATGATGCGCTCCTACATGCGCGGCCGGGCCACGCTCATGCGCGTCTATATGCTGATCGATGCCCGCCACGGCTTCAAGCCGCCGGACCTGGAAATGATGGAGTTGCTGGACCAGTGCGCCCAGTCCTATCAGATAGTCCTGACCAAGGCCGACGCAATCAAGCGGGCCGAAGAACCTGCTTCGATCGCGAAAATCGAAGCGGAGCTGGCAAGGCATCCCGCCGCCTATCCACTGGTGCTGGCGACCTCCTCGCGCGAGAGCAGAGGCGTGCCCGAACTGCGCGCCGCCATCTGGCAGCTGCTGGAAGAGCAGGGCGGCCTTCCCGAAGCCGGCTGAACGACCAGGCCTGTCGGGTAATTGGAGTTCCGCCGTTGCGGTATGGTTTCTTCCTGCGCCAATCCGCGATATAGGCAGGTGTTCGAAACCGGTTCCCGATCCCGTCCCATCCCCAATCCCATCCGTTTCAGGCGCGCGATATCATGACTGACATTCCCAAAGGCACCCCACAGGAACAGGCGGCGATCCTCATGCAGGCGCTGCCCCATATGCTGCGCTACGACGAAGCCACCATCGTCGTAAAATACGGCGGGCACGCCATGGGTAACGACGAAGTGGCGCGCGATTTTGCCCGCGACATGGTGCTGCTCGAACAGTCAGGCGTGAATCCGGTTGTCGTCCACGGCGGCGGCCCGCAAATCGGCCAGATGCTGACCAAGCTCGGCATCAAGTCCGAATTTGCCGCCGGCCTGCGCGTGACCGACAAGGCGACCGTCGAAATCGTCGAAATGGTGCTGGCCGGATCGATCAACAAGCAGATTGTTGGCTTCATCAATGCCGAGGGTGGCCGGGCGATTGGGCTGTGCGGGAAGGACGGCAATATGGTCACCGCCACCAAGGTGAACCGCACGGTGGTCGATCCGGATTCGAATATCGAGAAGGTGGTCGATCTGGGTTTTGTCGGCGAACCGAGCAAGGTCGACACGACCGTGCTCGACCAGGTGCTGGGGCGTGAGTTGATACCGGTGCTTGCGCCCGTCGCGCAGGGCGCCGATGGAGCGACCTACAATGTCAATGCCGATACATTCGCCGGGGCCATCGCCGGAGCGTTGAAGGCCAAGCGCCTGCTCTTCCTGACCGACGTGCCCGGCGTTCTCGACAAGGACAAGAACCTGATCAAGGAACTCAGCGTCAGCCGCATTCGTGAGCTGATTGCAGACGGTACGATTACCGGCGGCATGATTCCCAAGGTGGAAACCTGCATGTATGCGCTGGAACAGGGTGTTGAAGGCGTCGTTATTCTCGATGGCCAGACGCCCCATGCCGTACTGGTCGAGTTGCTGACCGACCACGGCGCCGGTACGCTGATTACCAAGTGAGGCATTTCGTCCCGGACGTCATCCGGCGTTCGGGCTCTCGCCAAATCAGGAGCGAATGCCGGGCCATGACTGCCAGAGCAATGCCGCAACACCAATCCAGGCCTGACAAGGACGCCTTCTCCCGTATCGACACCTGGGTTTTCGATCTCGACAACACGCTTTATCCGCCCCATTGCGACCTGTGGCCGAAGATCGACATGCGCATCACGCTATTCATGTGTGAGATGTTTGGCATTGACGGCATGTCCAGCCGCGCCCTGCAGAAATATTACTATCTGCGCTATGGCACGACCATGCACGGGCTGATCGAGGAGTATGGCATCAATCCGCACGCCTATCTGCAATTCGTGCACGACATTTATCGCACTTCGATTCCGCCGGATGTCGCGCTGGCCGACGCAATTCGCGCTCTGCCGGGGCAGAAATTGATCTTTACCAATGGCTCGCAGGATCACGCATTGAAAACGCTTGATGCGCTGGGGCTGAACGGCCTGTTCGATGGCATCTTCGATATCGTTGCTACCGATCTCACCCCTAAACCCAAGCCGGAAGCCTTTGCGTCCTTCTTCCGGCAATCTGGCATCGATCCGGCCCGGGCGGTGATGATCGAGGATATCGAGCGCAATCTTGCCGTGCCGCATGAAAACGGCATGGTCACAGTGCTTGTGACGCCGAAACCCGGTAGCAACGACCATCGCGAGGCTTGGGAGATTCTGCGCGAACAGCCGGGTCACGTACATTTCATTACCGACGACCTGGCGGATTTTCTCGGCACGCTGCAGCTTTCGGCCGGAGATGTGACCTCGGGCTAGCGGTTCCACGCTGGTCCCGTACCGTCGCCCTGCGGTTATCAAATTGTTCACGGCGGCTTTCTATAGTCGCACCTTCCAGCCTGTTTTTCTGACGGGGCCACGCGGTCGGCCGCGGTTGCCAGTTCCGGAACGTGATCGATGACCAGCACCGCCTTTTCCGACTCTTCCGCCAAGACTTCACCGGCCTCCGGTTCCGAGGGCATGCTTTTGGCGCGCGTGGCGGTGCGTTGGGAAACCGGTCTCGTGCTGTTCCTGTTCGCAGTGCTTCAGCAAAGCCTGGGACAGCACAATCCGGACAATTCCTGACTTCTGACTGTTTGCGAAAGGCTGTTGGGCGGCGACCGGATCTATTCCGATATCTACGAAACAAATCCTCCGGCTTCCTTCCTGATCTACCTGCCCGCCGTGCTAACGGCGCGGCTGCTGCATCTACCGTCCGAATTCATGGCTGCAGCTTTTGTCTTCGCCGAGGGACTTGCCAGCCTGTGGCTCAGTCTCGCGATTGCCGTTCGCGGGGGACTGCTAAAGGACGATGCAGTAGCGATGGCGCGCAATGCCGGTATCTTTGCGATTTTCATCCTCGCCGGGATTTGTTTTGCCCAGCGCGAGCACACTGCAATGATTGCGCTGATGCCGGTGCTGTTTGTCTATGCCGTACGGGCCGAAGGCGGTGAAGTTTCCGGTGCGCATGCCCTGGCGGCGGGTATTGCGGCAGGCATCGGTGTCTGCATCAAGCCGCATTTTGCCCTGGTGATGGCGCTGCCGTTCGCGCTGGCCCTGTGGCGTACGCGCTCTCTGGCGCTTGTCTGGAAGGCAGAAAATGTCGTCGCGGTGGCTGTCTTTGCGGCATACGCACTTATGGTCGTGACGCTATTCAGCGAATTTCTGCCCTATGCGCAAATCCTGATGGCGACCTACATGAAGGCGAATGTAACGCTCGCTACGCTGATCAGCGATGCAACTTTTGTTGCAGCATGTCTGCTGATGGCGGCCAGCGTTGCCGCAATGGTGCTGAACCGGTTCCATGCACTCGCTGCCTCACTGGTGGGCGGTTCGCTGGGGTTCACCATCGCTGCACTGGTTCAGTCCAAGGGATGGATCAATCACTTCCAGCCCGGCCTATCCCTCGGGTTTCTTGCGCTGGCGCTCACAGTGACGCCGGCAGTACAGTCGCTGGCAAGACCCAAGTCTGCGCCGGCACTGCCGAAGGGCGGAGCCCTTGTTGCCGTTGCCGCATTGATGGCAGCCATGCTGACACCGATGACGATGGGCGTCGCGCATCAGTTGTCGATGCAGGAAATCTATCCCGGGTTGAAAGCAGCCATCCAGCGCGTCGCGCCGAAGCATCCGAAGGTGATGGCCATATCTGCCACGCTGGGCGTTCCCTTTCCTGTCACGCGGCAAGTCGATGGTCACTGGGCCGGCAAGACGCAAACGCTATGGCTGATGGCATCGGCCCGCTACCTGCTCGACAAGGGCAGGGGCGATCCGCAGAAGATGCGCGACTATATCGAGATGGATGCGCGCATGTTCGCGGACAACGTCCGCGCTGAAAAGCCGGATGTGATCCTGTCGGCCACAGGGCCGCACGAAAAGAAGATCTGGCAGAACCCGTACATCGCCGCCGCCATGAAGAGCTACCGGCTGGCGGACACTGTCAGCGGAGTGCAGATCTACGTGCCCGAAGCGGCTTATCCCCAGGCCGCCTCTACTCGCTCCAGTCGATGATCGGCGTGAACAGGTTTTCGATCGGTTGGGCCTTTTCAATGAAATGCTGGTCGACCAGATAGCCTTGGAAAGCTTCCAGAATCCTGCGGTTTGCTTCGAGCCCGTAAGGCCAGGGATTGGGTCCCATGAGGGCATCCATCTCGGCGATTTCATCGTGAAGCCATGGCAGCATCAGCCTTTGCGCGCCGGAGAAGCGCATCTGCTTCAGCATCCAGCGTTTGGATTCCTCGCAGGCTTTGTAGATGCTTTCCGGCACCCACGGCTGTTCCCTGTAGAGGTCCTCGCGGATGACCAGCGTGTGCATGATCGGGTGAAAGCCGGTGCGCTGGTAGAAATCCTTTTCGCGTTCACGATAATCGGGAAAAAGGCGGATGACGTTCTTGCCGTTGGTCAGCGCAGCAGGTGTGCGAGCGCCGAAATAGGCATCTATTTCCCCGGCTTCCAGCTTGTCGTTCAGTGTCTGGTCGGAGGGGATCAGTTCCAGGGAAATCTCGCGCACCGGGCGCAGGTCCATGTCGTCATCCGGCGCGCGTGGTTCGTTGACTCCGCCTTCGACCCAATGGATCGAGTTTAGGTCAACGCCGTAATCATGCTGCAGTATGCCGCGCAGCCAGACACCGGCAGTCTGCCGGTATTCCTGCACGCCGACGCGCTTGCCTTCCAGGTCTTTCGCTTCGCGAATGCCGCTGTTCCTGTTGACGAAGATGAAGCCGTGCCGGAAGACCCGGCTCGGAAACACCGGGATGGCAACGAACGGAAAATCCTTCGGCGCCCGGTTGCGCATGATCATGTAGTGCGCCATCGACATTTCGGCGATGTCGAAGGAATGCGTCTTGATCATCCGGGCGAATATCTCCGGTGGAGACTGGATCGCAATATATCGCAAGTCGATCGATTCCGGCCGGACATGCCCCTGCGCCAGCGCCTCCATCCGGTCGTAGGGACCGCAGGCCATGGTAATCGGCAATCGGGACATGTTATTCTCCTCTTGTGTTTGTTGGCCGCCAGCGTAACAAAGCCCTGCGGTCCGTCAACTTTTTATCAGCGCTGCAAAGATCGCTGCGACTAAGGTATCATTCAATCTTCGCGATGCCTGTAAATTAATCTATGTGATCCACTATGGAGGAATGATAAAATGCATATTTCCGGATGCCGGATAGCGCAATAGTCGGCTGGTGCGCGGCGACATCCTTTCCGATATGGTCGTTGTATGCCATCTTCGCGCAGGTCCCTTCAACGAAGCGAATTGGTTTTGCTGGTGAGCCTGTGCGCTGCGCTCGCCATGAAGCCATATTACTGCGGCCTACCGGCGATGGGCCGTTTCCGCTGGCGGTGATCTCGCATGGATACAGCCGGACTGATGCACGCCGCCGAAGTATGAAACCTGACAGCTTGCGATTGGTAGCGGAGTATTTTGCGCATCGCGGCTGGGCAGCAGTCGTTTTCATGCGCCGTGGATATGGAAAGACCACGGCGTCTTATACGGGAGGTTACGGCCCCTGTTCCAATCCCGATTTTCTGGCCTCGGGCACGGCCATCGCCGCAGACTATGAGGCGGCAATCCATGCCTTGTCGAAACGGCCACTCTTCAACGCCCGCAAAGTGATCGCTGTCGGTCAATCTGCCGGCGGCTACGGTGTTCTGACGCTTGCCGGCCGCCGCGTTCCGGGCCTGCAGGCGGTAGTCAATTTCTCCGGCGGGCGCGGCTCGATCCGTCGTTCGCCGGGCTGCAACGAGGATCGTCTCGCTAAGGCATTTACCATTATGGGTGAGAAAGCCCTAGTTCCAAGCTTTTGGCTGTATGCCGAAAGCGACAGCTATTTCCGGCCCGCGCTGGTCAGCCGTTTGCACACTGCATTTCACAAGGGACCTGTCCGGGCAGAACTGCGGATGCTGCGCGGAATTTCCGGAGAGGGACATTTCCTCATTCACCGGAGAGCGAAAGGAAACTGGGATGCGCCGCTCGACGCCTTTCTGGCAGGGTTGCCTATGGCCGGTCGGGTTGCCGGACGGTAAGCGGGCGATTTCATGGAGATCGCATCTTTGAACACGCTTCGCGTTTACCTTCCGCCGTCCATTCGCTGCATCAGCTTGCGCAATTCCTCGAGCTGTTCGCCCTGGCGCGCGAGTACGGTTTCGAGCTGGCGCTGGCGTATGTCGTCGAGCTTTTCGTGCAGGTTCATTATCTCCAGTTCGGACTTGAGATTGACCTCGTAATCGTGGGCTGCAGCAAGCCGGTCCTTGGCGCTCTGCCGGTTCTGCGACATCATGATGATCGGCGCCTGTATGGCAGCGAGCATCGACAGAACAAGGTTCAGGAAGATAAACGGATAGGGATCGAACGCGCGGGCGCCTGCAAGCAGAAAGCTGTTCAACAGTACCCAGCCGGCCAGTACGAGCGCAAACAGAACAATGAATGTCCAGGAGCCGCCGAAGGCAGCCATGCGGTCGGACAGCCTGTCGCCGAACGACAGTTGCTCGTGAAAGCTGATATTTATGTTTTCCGAAATGGCCACTCGCCGGGCCATTCGGCGCAGCACCCGTTGCTCGCGCTCCGGCAAATCCTCGTAGCCCGTATGCAGCAGGCGTTCGGCTAGTGCTCTGACATTCTGGTCCATTGATCCGCCTCGTCTTGATGCGGACGCTGTACAAGATAATGCGACAGTGTCCCGGCGGCCGATTTTTCTGCGATCTGTGCTGGCAATCAAAGGCTTTTTGCAGCAGGCAGACCCGGTACCTGTTTGGCGGAACGGTCCAGCGGCCGGCCGGCAGTTGACCTGCTGGCTGCAAAGCCGCATATCTGCCCCGAAATTTGCACAGGCGGCCTGTCCGGCCTGTCCTGACTGATCTATCTGACTGTTTGCCTTAGACAATAAATGAGAGAGACCATGACCGATCTTGCCCAGCTTGAGAAAACTATCGATGCCGCCTTTGAAAACTCCTCCTCCATAAATGCCCAGACCAAGGGCGATGTCCGCGATGCGGTAAACGAGGCGCTGCTGTTGCTCGACGGCGGCAAGGCGCGTGTGGCGGAGAAGATCGCCGGCAAGACCGGGCCGGAAAGCTGGAAAGTCAACCAGTGGCTGAAGAAGGCCGTGCTCCTGTCCTTCCGGCTGAACGACATGTGGGCGATTGAGGGTGGGCCAGGCGGCTCCTCCTGGTGGGACAAGGTGCCGTCGAAGTTTGACGGCTGGACTGCCAAGGAACATGCCGCCGCCGGCTTCCGCTCTGTCCCCAATTGCGTCGTGCGCCGTTCCGCCTTTATCGCTCCGGGCGTCGTGCTGATGCCGTCCTTTGTCAATCTCGGCGCCTATGTGGATTCCGGCACCATGGTCGATACCTGGGCGACGGTCGGTTCCTGCGCACAGATCGGCAAGAACGTCCACCTGTCCGGCGGCGTCGGCATTGGCGGCGTTTTGGAGCCGCTGCAGGCCGGTCCGACCATCATCGAGGACAACTGCTTCATCGGGGCGCGTTCGGAAGTCGTCGAAGGCGTCGTCATTGGCGAAGGCTCGGTGCTTTCGATGGGCGTGTTCATCAGCGCCTCTACCAAGATCATCGACCGTGAGACAGGCAAGATCCATATTGGCCACGTGCCGCCGTATTCGGTCGTCGTTCCCGGTTCGCTTCCCGGCAAGCCGCTGCCTGACGGTACGCCCGGCCCCTCGCTCTATTGTGCCGTGATCGTAAAGACCGTGGACGCGCAGACGCGTTCCAAGACCGGCATCAACGACCTGCTGCGGGATTGAGATGGCCGGCCTCCTCACGCGCGAAGGCATCAACTTTCTCTATCGCAGTGAGGAAGGAACGGTGGATCGCAGTACATGGTGGCTAGGTTCGGTGCTGCTGGCCGCTATCCTGTTTGTCCTGACGATGATCTGGCTGGTCCTGAAACCCTGGGCCGGCCGGGGCCTTGATGAGCGGGCGATGATCGACGCCCGCACGATCGCTGCCTATCTCTATGTAATGTTTTATGCATTCGCGCTGCTTTTCCTGGCCGTCAGCTACGTCAACCTGACGTCGAAGCGGTTTCGCGCCCGTGGATTTCGCACGCTGCCGGCCGGTCTTGCCGGACTTCCCCTGGTCCTGTCGGGGATCTACGGGGGGCTGTACTGGGTCCAGCTTCGCTTGCCAGACCGGTTTCTCGTGTGGGGCGTGGCGATTGTCGCGCTTTCAGCCGTCCTTTCCATGCTTTGGCACATATTTGAACTGGGTTTGCGGCCGGATAGCGATTGAGGAGATCCGCCCGGGCTTTCGGCTTTTTTTGAATTTCTGTCGCGCGGTGCGCCGCGTGCCTCATGTATTTCCATCAGGAGTCAGCACATGACAGGCAACTGGCGGTTCCTGTTTGTTGAAGTGCAGGGCTGGATATCACGAAAGGGTTTCTGGAACGGCACCCTGATCCTTCTGGCGGTCTATCTTTCGATCTTTGTGACATTGCTTGCAGTCTGGAGCGACGACTTTCTCGCCGAGCCATCCGCCTTGTGGATTCGTCGTTTGACGTTCGGTACCGATGTGCTCCTGGCCTGG
>JAPOIA010000092.1 GCA_029979185.1 Alphaproteobacteria bacterium
ATAGCCGATTGAACGTCCACGCGAACATCACCGGAATGAATCGGTATCGGGAATGGTTCCGCCGGCGGTATCCCCGGGTTGAACTCACCGTCGACCAGCAGCCCCCAGACATTGCCGAAGGACACCCGGCCAACGAGGTCGGCGACGTCTGCTGCCATGTGGAGAAGGAGACCGACGCAGGGCTAATTATCTCCGGCGCCAAGGTGGTGGCCACCGGCTCGGTGCTGACCAATTATACTTTTGTGGCTCATCACGGCCTAATCCCCGTGCAGGACAAGAAATTCGCCGTCGTCTTCATGATCCCAACCCATGCGCCGGGCGTGAAGTTCATCTGCCGCACGTCCTACGAGATGACTTCAACCGTCATGGGCTCGCCGTTCGATTATCCGCTGTCGAGCCGTATCGATGAGAACGACGCCGTATTCATCATGGACAAGGTGCTGGTGCCCTGGGAGAACGTCTTCGTCTACGGCGACGTGGAGAAGGCCAACAATTTCTTCCCGCGCACCGGCTTCCTGCCACGCTTCGTCGTACATGGCTGCACGCGCCTTGCCACCAAACTGGATTTCATCGCCGGCCTATTGCTGAAGGCGACGGAAGCGGCCGGCACCAAGGATTTCCGCGGCGTGCAGGCCAATGTCGGCGAGGTCATCGCCTGGCGCAATCTGTTCTGGGCACTGAGCGACGCCATGGTGCGCGACCCGAAACCCTGGATTGGCGACTACGTGCTGCCGAATATGGACCCCGGCAACGCCTATTCGATCATCGCGACAATTGCCTATTCGAAGGTGAAATATATCATCGAGCAGACGGTGGCGTCGGGGCTGATTTATCTCAACTCGCACAGCCGCGACTTCAAGAACCCTGAAATCCGGCCCTATCTCGACCAGTATCTGCGCGGCTCCAACGGCTACAAAGCCGAGGAACGCGTCAAGCTAATGAAACTGCTGTGGGATACGCTCGGCACTGAATTCGGCGGCCGCCACGAACTCTACGAGATTAACTACGGTGGTTCGACCGAGGAAATCCGCCGCTACGCCCTGTTCGGCGCCGTGGCAAGCGGCAATGCCGACAGGTTCAAGGGCTTCGCCGAACAATGCATGGCCGAATACGACCTCGACGGCTGGACCGTTCCGGACCTGACCAATCCCGGTGAATTGAGCTGGCACGTGAGCCGAGGCAAGTAATTCACAGTCATCCCGGACGCCGTGAGGCGATCCGGGATCTTCATATACCATGCCTTGAGAGGTCCCGCATAAATGCTTCGCATTGTGCGAGGTGACACGCAGATATCATCCGTTCGGATCGACCCGCCATCCTTCCGTTTGCGCTTCCAGCGCCGCAAGTAGCTGCGTTAGGATCACGCCCATCAGCACGATGACGAGCAGCGAGACGAACATGTTCGTTGTCTGCAACTGCTGGCCATAATAGCTAATCGAATAGCCGACCCCCGCCGTTGCACCGAATAGTTCGGCAACGATAACACCGGTCAGAGCCCGCCCGACTCCGAGCCTCAGGCCAGCAACCAGCAGTGGAACGGAGGCAGGCAGCGCCACTTTGAGAAACAGGTCGCTCTGGGTTGCACCGAAACTGCGCGCTGCCCGCAACAGGTCCGGATCGGCATTGCGCAGGCCCGCCAGCGTGTTGGCGTAGATAGGCGTCACCGCAAATAGGAAGGTCATCGCAATAACCGTCGGCAACCCGAGCCCAAGCCATGCGACGAATAGCGGATAAAAGGCCGCTAGCGGCGCCGAATAGGTGAACCAGACAAACGGATCGAGAACATATTCCACGTCACGGAACCAGCCGGCAATTATAGCAGCGCTGATGCCTACGATCGCCGCTAGCCCAAAGCCGGCGAGAAACTCCATTACGCTAACCCACAGGTTCCATGGCAGTTCGCCATTGGCGATTTGCGCCGCCGCCGCGACCGCGATCTTGGAGGGCTGCGAAAAGAAGAAGACATTGGCCCAGCCTGACATAACCGCGATCTCCCAGAAAACGAAGATCGCCAGAAAGGACGTCGTGCCGAAAACCAGCGGCCGCCAACGCGCCGGGACGAGAGACAAAAGCCCTTTCATGCCTGCGGCCTCCAGCTTCTCAGGCGCTCTTCAATGAGTCGCGCGCCTGTCGTCATCAGATAGCCACACAGACTGACAAACAGCGTATAGACCAGCAGATGGTCGATACGCACCGCCTCGCCATAGGTCATAATCTTGTTGCCGAGGCCCGCTTCGGACGAAAACATCTCGCCGACGATGACGCCCAGAACGCCGCGGCCAATGCCAAGGCGGATGCCGATCATCACCGCCGGAAGGGCACTGGGCAGGATGATGCGGATGAAAATATCGAGCCGCGTTGCGCCGAAACTTTTCGCCGCGCGCACCAGCCGCTGGTCGGTATCGGTCACACCAGCCATGGTGTTTATCAACACGTAGAAGACCGCGCCGAGGAACACTACCGCGATCTTCGAGGCGAGCCCGATCCCAAGCCAAACGATGATGATGGGAAGCAGCGCGAGGCGCGGCGTGGCATAGATCGCCATAAGCGGCGGATCGATGAAAAGCCTTGCCGTGCGAGACGTACCGAGGATCAATCCGAGCGGGATACCGACTGCAATTGCCAGCGCCATCCCGGCAAGAAATTCAACGCCGCTGATGCGCAGGTCATTGGCGAAATCGGCGGTAGGTACAAGTTCCATTGCCGTTTTCAACACGCGCAACGGCGTGCTGGTCAGCCGTATGTCAACCGCCCCAAGCATCGGCAGAAACTGCCACGCCAGCAGGAACACGATGACGGAAAGCGTTGAGATGGCAGTGCGCCGGTTCTTCTCGAAACGTTCTCTGAGACTGGCGGATGCCGCAACAGGCTTGTCGAGTGCGATCGTCATGCTTCTGCCACCGTCTGCATGCGCATGTCGGCCATGTCCTTGGCCAGATGATTGCGCAGTATTTTCCGGTATTCGTTGAACTGCTCGCTATCGTACATGTCGTTGGTGCGCGGCCGCGGCAGGTCGATCTTCACAATATCTTTCACATGGCCGGGATCCTTGCCCATAACCAGCACTTCGTCGGCCAGAAAGATCGCCTCGTCGATGGAATGGGTGACGAACAGCGCGGTCTTCTTGTCCCGCTCCCAGATGTCGAGCAGATCGTCGCCCATAACCTCGCGCGTTTGCGCATCGAGAGCGCCGAACGGCTCGTCCATCAACAAGACTTCCGGATCGACCGCCAGCGCCCGGGCGATGTTGACGCGCTGGCGCATGCCGCCGGACAGCTGATGCGGATGATAGTCGGCAAAGCGCGTCAGCCCCACCTTGTCGATGTAGTGCATCGCGCGCTCTTTCAAGTCGCCGCCGCCATAGCGCTGCATCTCCAGGCCGAAGGAGACATTGCCGAGCACCGAGCGCCAGGGCAAAAGCGATGCATCCTGAAACACTACCGCACGATCGGAACCGGGTCCTATAACAGTCTTGCCGTCTATTGTGACGGACCCGCGCGCCAGCGGAATGAGCCCGGCCAGCGCCATCAACAGGCTCGACTTGCCGCAGCCACTGGCCCCGACGATGGTGACGAAGGCGCCTTTCTCTATGGAATAGGAAATGCCCTCGACCGCCATGAAACGTGCGTCGCTATTAGGCTTCTTATATTCAATCGCAAGATCTTCGATGACGATCTGCGCCATTCACCTCTCCACTCTCAAACCATTATCTCCCGGCGCGCTTGACGCCGGGAGATAAGGGCAACGTAGCGCCGGTTCAAGCCGGCGATAGTGATACAAAACGGTTTTCAACGTTTCGCACGAAGGTTTACGGCTTCCATTTGCTGTAGGTGGAAGCAAAGTCGCCGATCCAGTAACGCTTCTTGTCCCAGGCGTTCTTGTAGACCCCGGAATCCACACCGATATCCCAGAAAGTCTTCATGCCCTTGTCGGACGGCAGGCGTCCGTCCTCGAAGATATAGTCCTTGATCAGGTCGACCGTCGGCTCGGCGAACTCTGCCTTGGTCTTAGTCGCCTTCATCAGCACTTTGGATGCGAAAGCCTTATCGGATTTCATCAGCCGCACGCCCTCGACGAAGCCCTTGAGTACTGCCTTGGTGGTCTCCGGGTTCTTTTTCAGGAAAGCTCCGGTGGCGAAGAACACATGCCAGGGATAGTCAGCTGACAGATCGGCCTGCTTGAGGATGCGCGGCATCCCGCGCTTGGCGGCAATCATGGTGAAGGGCGGCGCGAGAATATTCACGTCGAGCTGCCCCGATTCCATCGCCGCAAGGCGTGGCGAAGAACCGCCGCCCTGGATGATCTGCACGTCCTTCTTGGGGTCAAGCCCGTTTGCCTTAAGCGCATAGCGGGTGAGGAAGTCGGTGGACGAACCATAGCGCGAGATGCCGAACTTCTTGCCCTTGGCATCCTTGATCGACTTG
Source organism: Alphaproteobacteria bacterium (assembly GCA_029979185.1). Taxonomy (GTDB): domain Bacteria; phylum Pseudomonadota; class Alphaproteobacteria; order Rhizobiales; family Beijerinckiaceae; genus Terripilifer. The sequence goes on from JAPOIA010000092.1 coordinate 4,425, forward strand.
ATGCCCTTCACCGCATACCAGTCGAACAGCACCATGTTGAAGCCGCCGTAGAACACCTTGATGTCCTGCCCGGCCTTGATGCCGACGGTCACCCCGGCCAGCGAGGTAATGCCGATATCCACCGAGCCGGCAATCATCGCGCGCACGAGCGCGGAGCCGCCGCGGAACGGCACGACCTTGGCCTTAATGCCGTGTTTCTCGAAGAATTTCTTCTCGTCGGCGATATAGATCGGCAGGAAGGTCGAAGCCTTCACAGGAATGCCTATAGTTACTTCCCTCTTTTCCGGCGCTGAGTATGCCGGAGCGGCCGCTACGGCGGCCAGAGCCCCGGCCGCGGAAACCGCGATAAATATCTGTCGGATCATCATTCCCTCCCTAGTGGATTGGCGATTTGTGTCTTCGGCGCTTGCAAGGCCGGACATGATGCTTCTGTAGCACATGGTGGCGGCGAACGGCACCTTCAGGAAGCAAATTCGCGAACTTGCCCCCGGATGCTTGACCCTTTGGCCCTGCAAGCGCATCACTGCCACGGAATGCTTCGATGACACCGGATTCGGTGCAGGCCCCCGGAAAGCCCCCCATGTTCCTGCCATTTCTGCTCCCGGCTGCAATTCCCTTCCCCCGGATAGATCCGGTGCTGATCAATATCGGGCCGCTACCCATCCGCTGGTATGCGCTCGCCTATATGGCCGGTCTTCTGGCCGGCTGGCTTTATGCCCGGTATCTGGTTCGCAACGACAGGCTTTGGGGCGCAACGCCGCGCCCGGCGGCAGATTCTATCGACGATTTGCTGATCTACGCGGCCTTCGGCGTAATCCTCGGCGGCCGCATCGGCTATGTACTGTTTTACAACCCTGAGTATTTCCTCGCCAATCCGGGCAAGATCATTGCCGTGTGGGAGGGCGGAATGGCGTTCCATGGCGGGCTTGCGGGCGCTGCCCTTGGCATCTGGCTGTTTGCCCGGCGCTACAGGGTGCCCGCGCTGTCGGTTGCCGACATCTGCGCAACCGTGGTCCCGATCGGCATCCTGCTTGGTCGCCTCGCAAATTTCATCAAGCCAGAGCTGTGGGGCCGTCCCACCGATGTGCCGTGGGCCATGGTATTCCCCGGCGCCGGAGCGCTGCCGCGCCACCCCAGCCAGCTCTACGAAGCTGCGCTCGAGGGTGTGCTGTTGCTGTTCATACTCTATCTCGCCGCACGCATGGGCGCTTTGAAACGACCAGGGCTTGCGACAGGTATTTTTGGCGCCGGATATGGCATTGCCAGAATAGCCTGCGAGTTCTTCCGCGAGCCCGATCCGCAACTGGGTTTCCTGTTCGGCGGCGCGACTATGGGTATGCTCCTGTCCATTCCGTTGATTCTCGTGGGCATCTGGCTGATCTGGCTTGCATCGCGGCGTTCGCTCCGCGAAGCTGCAGCACAAGGGAACGCAAGAGACTGACGATATGACCGCGCTTGTTGACGAGATCAGGCAGATCATCGCATCCGAGGGACCCATGTCCCTGGAGCGCTACATGGCCATCGCCCTGACCCATCCCGAACATGGCTATTACATGAACCGCGATCCCTTCGGCGCCGAAGGGGACTTCACCACCGCGCCCGAGATCAGTCAGATGTTCGGCGAACTGCTCGGCCTGTGGGCGGCGGAAGTCTGGTTCCGTCTCGGTGCTCCCGAACGTATCAATCTGGTGGAACTGGGGCCCGGCCGCGGCACGCTCATGCTTGACGCCTTGCGGGCGGCCCGGGTCGTCTCCGGCCTGCATGACGCACTGGACGTGCATCTCATCGAGGCGAGCCCTGCGCTGCGCAACATGCAGAACGAGAAACTCGCCGAATATCTGGACATGATCCAGTGGCATGATTCGATAGAGCACCTGCCCGAAGGTCCGATCATCGTCATCGCCAACGAATTCTTCGACGCCCTCCCCGCATGCCAGTATGTGAAGGCAGAAGACGGCTGGCACGAGCGCATGATCGGCGAGGATGGAGACGGCAAACTGCATTTCGGCCTCGCACCCGATCCGCAACCGCTGATCCAGGCCCGGGCAAAAAAAGGCACCGTGCTGGAAGTCAGTTTTGCCGCCCATGACACGATGCGCACGCTTGCCAGCCGCATCGTCGAGCAGACCGGCGCTCTGGTCGCCATAGACTACGGACACATGGCCACCGGCCCCAGCGAAACCCTGCAGGCCATCCGCAAACACGCCATGACCGATCCGCTGGCCGAGCCCGGAGAGGCCGATATCACGATGCATGTCGATTTCGCCCATCTGGCCCGCGCCGCGCGCGCCGCCGGAGCGGAAGTATCCGGCCCCATCATCCAGGCGGACTTCCTGATGAGCCTCGGGCTTTTCGAGCGTGCTGCCGGATTGAAGAAGAATGCCGATGTGCGCCAGGCCATGGAAATCGACCGCTCGCTGTTGCGGCTGGTGGGAACGGGGCAGGAAAAGGGCGCCGGCGACAAGCTGGTGCCGAGCATGGGGGCTTTGTTCAAGGTGATCGGCGTATCGACTGCAGATCTCGGCATCCTGCCCGGCTTCGAATCGAAACCGGGCCAGACCCCGTAACGGCAGCCCACACCGCCCAAGAGCCGGATGCCGCGAGACCCATCACACCACTCGCATGAACGGAGAACAGGCATGAACGATCGCACTGCCGCAGTGGAATGCATCCGTTCGCCCGCGCTGCAGACGCCCGGCATCGCCCACGCCTTCTTCACCCGTCAGGGCGGCGTAAGCACCGGCGTCTATGCCAGCCTGAACGGCGGCGTCGGATCGCACGACAATCCCGCAGACGTTGCCGAAAACCGCGCCCGCATGGCCGGTGTGCTTGGCATATCGGCCCACAACCTGATGGTGCCCTACCAGATCCATTCCGCCGAGGCGCTCGCGATCGACATCCCCTGGGGCGAGGACAAGCGGCCGCGCTGCGACGGGCTTGCAACCGCGACACGCGGCATCGGCCTTGGCGTGACCGGCGCCGATTGCGGCATGATCCTGTTTGCCGACGCCGGCGCACAGGTGATCGGCGCATGCCATGCCGGCTGGAAAGGCGCGCTAACCGGCATACTGGAAGAAACCATCGTGGCGATGGAAAAGCTCGGCGCCTCGCGCCCGGCCATCCACGCGGTGCTGGGGCCGGCAATCGGCCCGCAATCCTACGAAGTCGGGGCGGAATTCGTCGACCGTTTCACCGATGCGCAGGCCGGCTACAGCCGCTTCTTCACGCCATCCAAACGGGAAGGCCATTCCATGTTCGACCTGCCGGCCTTCGTCGCCATGCGCCTGAACGGCGCGGGCCTCGCCAGTTTCATCGATCTGGCGCTGGACACCTATGCTGACGAGAGCCGCTTCTTCTCCTACCGGCGCAGCGTCCATCGCAGGGAAGCCGACTACGGCAGGCTTATCTCCGCCATCGCGCTGGTGTAGAATTCGAAGAATACCGGCGATTGTCCGCCGCCACGCCCCAATCAGGCCTCCTCTTTCAACAGGTGCATACATGAAAACCGGCGAAGCCATTGCGAAAATTCTCAAGGCCGAAGGCGTTGACTATCTTTTCGGATATCCGGTCAATCCGATCTTCGAGCATGTTGCGCGCGCCGGCATCCAGCCGATCATCGTGCGGCAGGAGCGCATCGGCCTGCACATGGCGGACGCCGTGTCGCGTCTGTCGTCCGGCAAGACCATCGGCGCCTTCGCCATGCAGCACGGGCCGGGCACGGAAAACTCCTTCGGCGGCATTGCCCAGGCCTATTCGGAATCGGTGCCGATCCTCGTGCTGCCCGGCGGCTACGAACGCCGGCTGGAAAATGTCAATCCGAATTTTTCCGCGGTGAAGAATTTCGCCCATGTCTCCAAGAGCGTCGAGCAGCTCTCCTCCGGCAAGGATATCGGTAACGTCTTCCGCCGCGCCTTCACGCAATTGCGCAACGGCCGTGGCGGCCCGTGCATCGTCGAACTGCCGAAGGATGTCTGGGGCGAGGATGCGCCAGAAAATTTCTCCTACACGCCAGCCATCAGCACCACCTACGGCCCCGACAATGCCAGCATCGGGAAGGCCGCAGCCCTGCTCCGCGATGCGAAGAAGCTGGTTATCTACGCTGGTCAGGGCGTGCACTATGCGCAGGCCTGGCCCCAGCTGAAGCAACTGGCGGAACTGCTCGCTGCGCCCGTCTGCACGTCGCTGGAAGGCAAGAGCGCTTTTCCCGAAACGCACGGCCTGTCGCTGGGATCGGGAGGCGCCGCCATGCCGCGCATGGTCCGCGACTTTCTCGACAATGCCGATGTGATATTCGGTATCGGCTGTTCCTTCGGCGAGACAGCCTTCGGCGTCACAATGCCGAAGAACAAGACCGTCATTCATGCAACGCTCGACCCGAAGCACCTGAACAAGGACGTCGAGGCATTCGTCGGCCTGATCGGCGACGCCGGCCTGACGCTCGATGCATTGCTCGCAGCATTGAAACAGGACATCAGGAAGCCGCGCGACCGCAAGCCAATCGAAACAGAGATTACGACCGCGCGCGCTGCGTGGATGCAGGAATGGGAACCCATCCTTGCTTCGGATGAATCGCCGATCACGCCTTATCGCGTCATCCGCGAAATGATGGACACGTTCGATATCGACAACACGATCATCACCCACGATGCAGGGAGCCCGCGCGACCAGCTATCGCCATTCTGGAAGAGCACGACGCCGCTGTCCTACATCGGCTGGGGCAAGACCACCCATCTCGGTTACGGGCTGGGCCTTGCCATGGGGGCGAAGATCGCAAAGCCCGACAAGCTGTGCGTCAATGTCTGGGGCGATGCCGCCATAGGCTTCACAGGCATGGATTTCGAAACCACCGTCCGCTACAAAATCCCGATTCTGTCGATCCTGTTCAACAATTTTTCCATGGCCTGCGAGCTACCCATCATGGAATATTCAACGCAGGTCTATCGTTCGACGGATATCTCCGGCAACTATGCAGAGTTTGCAAGAGCGCTCGGCGGCTATGGCGAACGCGTCGAAAATCCTGCCGACATCGTCGGAGCCCTGAAGCGCGGCATCGAGAAAACGAAGGAAGGCACACCGGTCCTGCTAGAATTCATAACATCGAAGGAACTGCGGCAATCACGCTGGCCGTACAAGAGCTAGCGATACCGCCACAGGCGATAAGGTTTATCTTTGTAATAGATGCAATTGC
>JAPOIA010000093.1 GCA_029979185.1 Alphaproteobacteria bacterium
CGGTGCTCGTATCGTATTCGTTTGTAAGCGAGGCGCATGTATCGTACACGCGCATCGGGTTCAAGGTTCATGGCATCGGTTCGAGAAAGCGTCGGCAATTGATCGCGGAAAAGCAGTTTGGCCACTACGTGCTGGCGCTTGAGGGACGGTTCGACAAGCGGGGAAAACTCAATCGCCTGCTGGTGAAGAATACATTCGGCGCTGCGGGCCGGGACAAGGCTGGCTTCAACTGGATGGAAGCCGACTACCTTGATCTTATCGATGGGGTGGAAGTGCCGGATTCCCTGTGGCCGGACCTGGTGGCCAAGGGCTTGTTACCGCTGTGACGGCCACTGCAGGTTACTGTGCCGTCATTCGCTCCAGCCGGTCATAGAAGCGGCGATAAGGCGCCGACTGCGGGTGCGCACGGGCGGCTGACAGGGTGGCAGCCAGGTGGTCGGCTGTGCCCGCAGCAGCTTCCAGGACCGCATGGTGCAATGCAAGGAATGCGTCGAAGCCAGGTTCCTTTTTGCTGACCGGGCCGTGCAGTGCGAAAACGCTGGTGTCGGTGGTCTTGCCCTTCAGTCCGGCCGCTCCCAGCTCGACGAAGAGGAAATCAGTTGCTTCCTGACGCACCGATTCCGAGACAAGTATCGGCACGGCGAATTCCTTGGTTGCCGATTCCAGCCGCGCGGCCACATTCACCGGATCTCCGACGATGGAATAGTCGAAGCGCTGGTCCGAACCCATGTTGCCGACAAAGACCTCGCCCGTATTGATACCGATACCGATCCGCAGCGGCATGTGGGGCGCGCCACGGGCCGTCGCATCCTCGGCAAGCAGGGCATCGATATCGGGAACTGTCGCCAGCATCTCCAGCGCTGCGGCGCAGGCATGGTTGGCGTGGCCTTCAACCAGTAGCGGTGCGTTCCAGAACGCCATCAGGCCATCGCCAATATATTTGTCGATCGTACCGCGGTGCCGCAGCACGGCGTCAGTAAACGGCGTGTGCAGAGCGTTGAGAAATCGCACCACGCCGGCAGCATCCAGTTGTTCCGATCTCGGGGTGAAATCGCGCGCGTCCGAAAACAGGATGGTGACATCGCGCGTTTCGCCGCCCAGCGACAGTTGCGCGGGGTCGTTGGCAATCTGTTCCACAAGGTCGGACGAGAGGTAGCGCGAGAAAGCCTGCCGGACGAACTGCTTTTCACGTTCGGTCTTGCGATATGCGCCGACCATGCCGACAGCAGCCGTTGCGATCCATGTCACGCCGGGCACAAGCGGGTCGATCAGATATCCAAGGTGCACGAAGGCGAACCAGCTTCCTGCGCAGATGGCGACCAGCAGAAACAAGGTGAACAGGCCGGCGGTCAGCGCCCGGGTCGTCGCAATCAGGACCACAAGAAGAAGCGCCCCGAAACAGAGGATGACGAACTCCAGACCCCGGGCGAAGTCCGGCCGGATAAGCTTGATGCCAGAAACGACCTGTTCGATCAGTTCGGCATGAGCGTCGACACCGGACACGGATTGCTCGAGCGGAGTGGAACGGAAGTCCGCCAGCGCCGACGCGCCGGAGCCGACCAGAATGATGCGCCCGGCAATCTCTGCCGGATCGACCGACCCGTCAAATACCTTCCAGGCCGGGATATGGCGCCGTGGTTGAGAGCCCGAAAAATGCACCCGCACGGTGCCGTCGCCGCCGGTGGCGATCTCGAAGGCTCCGATGCGCGCCGCGACGACGCCGGTATGTTCGCCGAATGCTGTTTCGCCCGAAGCGTTCGACGACTTCAGGACGTAGGTACTGGCTCGCTGGGCGACACGCAGCGCCTCGGCGCTTAGGGAAGGAACAATCATACCGCCGTCCTTCGCACCGAGATGGAAGAACAGCGGCACGCGGCGCACCAGCAGGTCCTGGTCGCCGGCCATGTTGAAGGATCCCAAGCCGGTTGCAGCTTTCGCCAGTTCGGGCAGGGGCAGGATAGCACGGGGATACCAGGGCAGAAACTGGAGCGGGTCATCGCCGGCCTTGGCAATACCCCACTTGACGGGCGTCTTCTCGGCAGACCCGTCGCGCGCCAGCACATAGCCCATGACGACAGGAGCTTTCTTTACGGCAGCCTCCAGCGCGTCGCTTTTGAGGAGACCGCGGTCGGTCATGGCTCTTTCAAGCGCCTTGCGCTCGGGCAGGGCAGGCAGGCGCTCCAGGATTGCCGAATGCGCAAGGCGGTCGCGGTCGGCGAACACGATGTCGAAACCGATGACTGCGGCGCCAGCGCCTGCGAGCCTGTTTATCAGCTCGGCGGTCTTGTCATGTGGCCATGGCCATTGGCCGTGGCGGGCGATGGATTCGTCGTCGATAAGTATGACACGAACGGGCAGATTCGGGTTCCAGGGACGCGGGCTCCAGCGCTGGTACTGGTCGAAGACTATATTGCGCAGTCGGTCTGTGACGTTGGTGTTGAGCAGGCCCGAGGCGACATAGAGGCCGACAGCCAATGGAGCGAGCGCCCAGACAGCGCCTCCCAGCCACATGCGAAGCCGCCGCCAGATGCCTGTCTGGCGGGGCGTGCCGGCTTGCCTTTCCTTGTCCGCCGCCGATGTCGCCATTGCGCTTCCCGTTTGCCGCCGCGACCCGTCACAAGTCGAGTACGACGCGGATCGGTACGTGATCGGACGGCTTCTCGGCCGCCCGCATCTGCTTGTCTATGATTACGCTGACCAGCCTGTCCGCCGCTTGCGGAGACAACAGATGGTGATCGATACGTATGCCGTTGTTCTTCTGCCAGGCGCCGGCCTGGTAGTCCCAGAAGGTGTAAAGACCTCCGTCGTCTGTAGACGCCCGCAGGGCGTCTGTCAGTCCCAGGTTCTTCAGGCGGGCGAACTGCGCAAGCGTCTTTGGCAGGTGTAGCGCATCGCCGGCCCATTCCTCGGGGTTGCGCGCGTCCCGGTCCTCGGGAATGACATTGTAGTCTCCCGCGAGGACGAAGATTTGCTCCTGCCGAAGCAGTCCCGAAGCATGGGCGATCAGCCGATCCATCCAGGCAAGCTTGTAGGCATATTTGTCCGTATCCGGCGGGTTGCCATTTGGCAGATAGATCGATGCGACCCGGACCATACGCTCGCCGGCGCGTACGCTCGCTTCGAGATAACGCGCCTGCTCGTCGCTGTCGTCGCCGGGAAGGCCGGCCTGCACGTCTTCCAGCGGCGTTTTCGACAGAATGGCCACGCCGTTGAAGGTCTTTTGCCCATGAACGGCGGCGCTGTAGCCGCAGTCCTCTATCGCCTGGAGGGGGAAGTCCTTGTCCTGGCACTTGATTTCCTGAAGGCACAGGACATCCGGGCCGATATCGCGCAGATAGCCCGTCAGGTGATCGAGGCGCTGGCGGATCGAGTTGATATTCCAGGTTGCGATAATCAAGCGGTCGATCCTTTGCGGGCCATGCAGTTTGCGGGGACGGATAGAGAATCCACGCAGCTACTGTAGCACCACCGCAGAACGGGATCAGCCCCAGCGGCGATGGGCCCACATCCATTGCCCGGGATATTCACGAATGAATGCCTCGAACTGCCTCTGCATGGCTGCAGTTGCAGCCTTTATATCAGCGTCCCGGTCATCGGTATGCGGCACCGGGATCTCCACCATCCGCGCCCTGAAGCGTACGCTGGATCCATCTTTGGGCACACGAGCAACGAAACCGGCGAACAGTGGTATCGAAAAAGTCCGAGCCATCAGGGCCGGAAACGTGTTGGATGGGGCCGGCCGGCCGAAGAAGTTGACGGAAGGTCCGGTCCATTCGCGCAGGTCTCCCATCGTAGTGAGGGTCGCGCCGCCCCGCATGGCGCGGATTACCTGGCGGGCAGCGTCGTTCTGCTTGGGAAATATGCCGGCGGGATAAAGCGGCGCGCGCATCGATCGCACATGGCGTTCTATCAGGGGATTGTGCAGCGGCTGGTAGATACCGCAGCTACGCGCACCGAACAGGGGCGTCACGGTTGTGCCAATCTCCCAGTTGCCAAGATGAACAGCGGCTGCGACGAATTGTGTGCGATCGCCGAGTATGGCTCGGATTTCCTCGATATTTTCCAGATCAATTCTGCCCGTGCCGGCAATCTCCTCGAGATGGAAGCTCTCGGCAAAGACCCGTCCAAGATTGTCCCACATCTCGTTGATGTGGGCCGCATGCCAGGCCTTATCCTGCTCAGGGAAACATTGGGCGATTGCCCCCAGGGCGCGCTTGTGCCGCGATAAAAAGGGCGCAACGAGACGCCAGAGCCGTCCTGATAGATTGGATGCAAATTCCAGCGGCAGGGCCCGTACGAAGACTGTCAGGCACCGGAACGCTGCATATTCCAACCGGTATTTTATGGGTCTGGGCAGAATCTTCATGAAACCGGAATTTTGCAGCGTCCTGTTGGCGCGCGCCTGGAGGCTACGCTTCGGGCTGTCCGGCCAGTGGCTTGTGCCCGGACGCAGGCTCATTGGTCCGGTTTGGGCTCGCAAGTCAAGGCGTTGATGCGCCCCTTGGCGTGGATTACTCAGTTGGGAAGCGCATCGCAGTCCGCCATGCGCCGCTTGTTGCGCATGACCAAAGGTGCTCCGGCTTGTGGCGACATGCCTTCCTGCATGATGCGCCTGCGTAGCGGACCGATACCCGCCAGCGCGGTAGTGCCAGCAGCACGGAGCAGATCGACCGGGGGTAGGTGGTTAAGCAGTGTGCGGTTCAAAAAATCGACGCCGAAGGTCCGGCTGCCAACGTCCAGCCGCCGTTTGGCGTCATAGGCGTCGGTAATGTCCTTTTCGCCGGGGTCCTCGACGCTAACACCGGCCTCACCGGCCAATACCTCGACCAGGTGGGCTGCATCGCGAAACCCGAGATTTAGTCCTTGCGCGCCTATAGGCGGAAAAACATGGGCTGCTTCGCCGATCAGGACAATTCGCGGACCCGAAAGCCGTCGGGCCGCAAGTCCGCGCATCGGATAGCTGTTGACCGGACGGACCAGCTTGACCTGACCAAGCGCGTATTGACCGGCCAATGAGATTTCGTCTTCGAGATCCTCGACCGGCAGGGTCAGACGCCGCTCTGCTTCGCGGCGCGACATCAGCCAGACCAGGCTCGAGCAGTGCCGGTGCTCGCCCTGAGGCGGGAGCGGCACAAAAGTGCAGGGGCCCTGACGGGTATGGAACTCGGTGGATACGTTTTCATGGCTGAAAGGGTGGTCCAGGAATGCCGTCAGGGCTACCTGCGGATAATCCCAGGTCTGGGTCGAGATGCCTGCCGCCCGGCGGGCTGGTGAGGCCGCCCCGTCGGCTGCGACGAGCAACCGCGCCTTGATCGTGTCGCCGCCATCAAGGCTTGCGATCACGCGGTCGTCGGAAAAATCGTATTGTTCTATCAGTTGCGGGCGGATGGTGATGTTTTCGATCGTGCGGGCCTTGTCCAGCAGCAGGCTAACCAGCACGCTGTTGGGGACGTTGTAGCCGAATACGTCTGTTCCGATCTCGCGCGCGTGGAACGATACCGGCGGGCGCCGGAACGGCGAGCCCGTGTCGTCGGATATGCGCATGACGGCCAGCGGCTCACCGGCCTGCTCGACGGTATCCCGCATTTCCAGCGATCCAAGAAATCGCAGCGATCCCTCGAAAAGCGCCACCGTACGGGTCGTCGGGCGGGTATCGGCCGGTCCGGCCAGAACCACACGGTAGCCTGCCTGCGCCAGCCCGATGGCGGCAGTCAACCCGGCCGCACCGGGGCCTGCGACGAGTATTTCGGTATCGAGCAACATGGTTTCCTTGTTTGCTTTTCCGCTTGAATGATAGGGCTGCCGGATCGATGTGGCGAGGGGCAATTTGCCGCGAGCGTTTTCCGGGAGCCACCGGAGCGCGGCTGCAGGAGCGAGGAGGCTGTGCTAAGGAAGCGGCGCGAAGTGCCGGAGTGTGGACATGCTGACTTATGGCTAGCGGACCGAAGCTGATATCCTGGCTCGTGCACGGATTTACCGCTACCGGCGCGCTGTTCGGCATGCTGGCGCTGGAGCGGGCATTTGCCAGGGATTTTTCCGGTATGTTCGTCTGGCTGGCGGCTGCATTTGCGGTCGATGGCGTGGACGGGACGCTGGCGCGGCGTGCCAATGTCCGCGGACACCTTCCCTATATCGATGGGGATATTCTCGATGCGGTGGTCGATTACCTGAACTATGTGATCGTTCCGCTGACGGCCCTGTGGGCCAGCGCCATGATGCCACCGGCATTGTTGCTGATAGCCGTGGCCGCCGTGGCTATCGCTTCCTCGATCTACTTTGCCGACCGCAGGATGAAGACCAGCGACAACTGGTCTGGCGGATTTCCGGCCCTGTGGAATGTTGCAGTGCTCTACCTGTTTGTCTTTCCCTTGCCGGGATTTGCGATCTTCGCCGTGGTGCTGGCGCTGTGCGCTGCAATGTTTGTTCCCGTGGTATTCGTCCATCCGGTCAGGGTACAGCATTTGCGTCTGGTGACGCTGTTCATGCTGGTGGTGTGGCTGGTTTCTGCGGCGTGGGTGGTATGGAACGGGTTCCCCGGAGCGCTGGCGGCCAGGGTCGGTCTGGCAGTAACCGCAATCTATTTCGTCATCCTGCCGTTGTGGCGGGGCTCGGTCTGGGCGGCGCCTCCCGAACCGTGACGGCGAGACGGCGGGTAGGCATTGCAGGCGCTGCGCCAGCGCAATATGGTCGCGGCAACCGAGGCGAAATCAACACCACAGGACAACCGACGATGAGCAAGAGCATTCGTATCCACGAGACTGGCGGCCCGGAAGTCATGAAGTTCGAGGATGTCGAGATCGGCGATCCCGGTCCGGGGCAGGTAAAGCTTCGCCACAGGGCGATCGGTCTGAATTTCATCGACGTCTATTTCCGCAATGGTCTCTACAAGCAGCCGTTGCCGTTCACGCCGGGCAATGAAGGTGCTGGTGATGTCATCGCGGTAGGCGAGGGCGTTACAGATTTCAAAACCGGCGACCGGGTCGCCTATTGCTCCGCCATCGGCTCCTATTGCGAGGAACGGCTGATCAACACCGGCACCCTTGTGAGGCTGCCGGATACCGTTTCCTACGAAACCGGCGCTGCCATGATGCTGAAGGGCCTGACGGCGCAATATCTTTTGCGCCAGACCTACAAGGTGCAGCCCGGCGACACGATCCTGATGCACGCTGCTGCTGGAGGCGTTGGACAGATACTGTGCCAGTGGGCGAAAGCCCTGGGTGCGACCGTTATTGGAACCGTCGGGTCGCGGGACAAGATCGCTTTGGCAAAAGATGCCGGATGCGATTTCGTCATCGATTACGCGAAGGAAGACTTCGTGGCTCGTGTCGGCGAAATAACCGGCGGCGAGAAATGCGCGGTCGTCTACGATGGTGTTGGACAGGCGACGTTTCCGGCTTCGCTGGATTGCCTGCGGCCGCTGGGTATGTTCGTTTCATTCGGCTCGGCGTCCGGCCCAATCAAGGCATTCGACATCAACCTGCTGACGCAAAAGGGCTCGCTGTTCTGCACGCGGCCAACGCTGTTCACCTATGCATCCGACCGCGAGCGCCTCGACACAATGGCGAGTGACCTGTTCGGGGTTCTCGCTTCCGGAAAGGTTTCGATTCCCATCAACCAGACCTTTGCGCTGAAGGATGCCGTTGCAGCGCACAAGGCACTTGAAGGCAGGCAGACGACCGGCACAACCATCCTTGTTCCTTAGTCGTACCTACTGCACGGCTGATTGAGCGATCCGACAGAAGTGTTTGATTTTCGGCGTACCCACAATTTGTACGCAGGGGCAGTCAAAGCTGCGTCCTGAAACCGTAGACGGTTTGCAACAACGCTGTGACAAATCGGCAACAACTAATATCCACTATATGTGCTAATCATTGATTGCTGCTTGGCAGAGGTTCCTCCCACCTCGCATTGTTCAGCAGCCACCTGTAGAAGCCCGGTCATGAGTTAGTCCTCGGCCGGGTTCTTCTTTTTCCAGGCGGAATTTTGCCCCAGGAGGCATTTTTCGGCCGGCGATGACCACTCCCTGATGCACCTGTCTCAGGCCGATATCCCGTGCAGATCATAGGCGTCTGCCTTTTCGATCTTGACCGATACGATATCGCCAAGGCGCAGCGGTCGCCGCGAGGCGACATAGACATTGCCGTCGATTTCCGGAGCATCAGCCTTGCTGCGCCCCTTACTGACCGTGGGGCCGGGCTCGTCGATGATGACCTGCAAACGCTTGCCGACCTTATTGCGCAGGATGCGCGCGCTGATAGCCTGTTGCTTTTCCATGAAGCGCCGGTAGCGGCGTTCCCGCTCTTCAGGCGGGACGGGGGCGAACCCAAGGTCGTTGGCTCCGGCACCGGTGACCGGCTCATATTTGAAGGCCCCGACTCTATCGAGTTTCGCCTCGTCGAGCCAGTCGAGCAGCATTTCGAAATCCTCTTCCGTCTCGCCGGGGAAACCGACGATGAATGTCGAACGCAGGGTCAGGTCCGGGCAGGCCTCGCGCCAGGCACGGATGCGGTCCAGCGTCTTCTCCTGGTTGCCCGGGCGTTTCATGGCCTTGAGAACTTTCGGGCTGGCGTGCTGGAAGGGGATGTCGAGGTAGGGCAGGATCTTGCCCTCCGCCATCAGCGGGATCACCTCGTCGACATGCGGATAGGGATAGACATAGTGCAGCCGCACCCATGCGCCGAGCGATCCCAGTTCCTTCGCCAGATCACGGAACTGCGTGCGGACCTGTCTATTCTGCCACTGGCTCTGTGCATATTTCAGATCGACGCCATAGGCGGACGTATCCTGCGATATGACCAGCAGTTCTTTTACCCCCGCTTTGACCAGCTTTTCCGCTTCGCGCAGGACATCGCCCGCCGGGCGGGAAACCAGTCTGCCGCGCAGATCGGGGATGATGCAAAAGGTGCAACTGTTGTTGCAGCCTTCTGAAATCTTCAGATAGGCGTAGTGGCGCGGCGTCAGTTTGATGCCCTGCGGCGGCACCAGATCGACGAAGGGATCGTGCAGGGGAGGAGAGACGGCGTGCACGGCATTGATGACGCTTTCATAGGCCTGCGGGCCGGTAATGGCGCTGACGTTGGGATGGGCGACCTTGATCTCTTCGGAGTTTGCTCCCATGCAGCCGGTCACGATGACCTTGCCGTTTTCGGCCATGGCCGTACCAATGGCGTCGAGGGATTCCTGCTTGGCGGAATCGAGAAAACCGCAAGTGTTGACGATCACCGCATCGGCCCCTTCGTGCGACTTCGTCAGTTCGTATCCTTCGGCACGCAACGCGGTAATTATCCGCTCGGAATCCACCAGGGCCTTCGGACAGCCCAGGGAAACGAAGGAAATGCGCGGCGCGCTGGCGGAAATGTCTTTTAAGGTCTTGCTGGTCATGGGCGTTGCATTGGCACGGCTTGCTTCCGAGCGCAACAGCCGTGCATTTACGCATTTGGTCAAGTATCGATCTGTTAACGTGAAATGGGAGTCGTTCGAGACGACACGCCAGGCCGCCGCCACCCAAGAGCGAAATTCGCTTGCCACCGGGGTCACAATTGAGTGATTATTTATTCGGTGCCTGTAGGCCGCAAGGCGGTAACTGGGGAGCTGGTACTAGTTTTCTGAA
>JAPOIA010000094.1 GCA_029979185.1 Alphaproteobacteria bacterium
CGAGGGCCACGAGGCGCGCACCGAAGCTTATCACTGCAAATATTATGCAGACGAAATGGCCTTCCGCGCTATCGACACCTGCATGCAGATTCACGGCGGCATCGCCCTGACGACCGACATGCCGATCGAGCGCATGTGGCGCCAGCAGCGCTCCTACCGCATCACCGAGGGCGCCAGCGAAGTGATGCGCACGGTGATCGCGCGGCACGTGCTGAAGGAATATGGAAACTAGCGCGGCTCATGCCGAGAATTGTCATCCCGCACGAGCGCAGCTAGATGCGGGACTGCCAACCATCTCGAAAGGTCCCGGACGCCGCGAGGCGATCCGGGATTTTTCCAGCAACAATAGATCCCGGATAGCGTAGCGCGCTTTCGGGATGACATCGCGCCTTACTTGCAGTCCACCTGCCGGGCGAGGTCGCCTTCGCCGACATATTTGAACGTACAGGCCATACCAGATTTCAGCGCGGTGATCTTGGCCTTCTTGCCGGCGATCTTCAGCCGCGTGCGGCGCGGATGCAGTTTCAGCTTCACCACCTTGCCGTCCTTGCCCTTCACTGACATCTGGCGCTTTTCAAGCGTCGCGATGGTTGCCGCAAGGCTCTTGAATTTCACCTTTTCCAGTGTGCCGAAATTCAGCACTGTTGCGGCACGCTGGTAGACTGCCGGTGAATAGGATGTGAAATCGTCAATTACCTTGCCGATCTCTTCCGGTCCCATCGGGTCGACCGAAAGCCGCTGCTTCTTGGCATCGGCCAGGAAGTCCTTGTCCTTCATCGTTGCCGCGAAGGCATCGCGCAGCGCCTTGGCGCGGTCTGCGGGAATGCCAGGCGGGGCGGCAAAGGTGCGTCCAAGAATATGAGGGCCGTAGATCAGGTTCATCACCCGCTTGTTGTCGTCCGACTTGGCGAAATCATAGACATGCGGCACTCCCGGAAGGTCCGGCGACTTCTTGATCGCGGTCTGTAGCACGGTGACAATCTTCTTCTCCTGCCAGTCGCGGTACCATGAGGATTTCAGTGAGGACAGGGCGAAGGAGCAGGCGCCGTGTACCTCGCCGCGCTTCATGGCGAGCACGATGCTCGCCGATCCCGGATAGCCGGTAATGATACGGATCTTCGTACCAAGCAGCGCATTGAGGCCGCGCGCGAACGTCGATCCCACGCCAGTCGGACCTGTTGAGCCGAATACCGCACCCTTCTTGCGGATCTCGTCGAAAGATGTGCGGCCGGACTTGTGCCACATCGAACAGGTGCCGACGGTCTGGTCGATGTTGCCGATCCAGGTATAGCCCTTCAGTTCGAACTTGGCACGCTTCTCGCCGACGAGTTTGGAGAACAGGGTAGATGAAGCAAAGATGCCGAACGCGCTACCGTCTTTTGGCGCCGTATTGTAGAGAAAATTGGCGACGATCAGGCTGCCGGCGCCGGGCATGTTGCGTGACACGATCTCCGGCTTGCCTGGAATGTACTTACTCATGTGGCGCGCCAGCGTGCGGCTGTAGCGGTCGTATCCGCCTCCGGGCCCGAAACCGATGAATAGTTGCAGCGGCCGCGCCTTGTAGAAAGCTTCGACGGTTTCAGCGCTCGCGGAGGCGCTCAGGCCAACCGCCATCGCGCCCAGTGCGACCGTTGCGGCGTATCGCAGGGTTTGGGTCATTGTCTGCTCCTTTTGCAAAGTGCCGGATATACTCCGGGGGCTGCCTGAGCGGCGGCAGCGTGAATGAGCCGGAGCAGGTTGCACTGTTCCGGCGTGAAAGCGGGCTTCCAGGTCAGCCCGATTGCTTGGCCAGTCGGTTTATTTGGCCAGCCAGGCCTTGTTGTCGGCTTCATTCTTTGCCGACCAGACACCTTTTTCCTTGAAGTAGCGGATGGCGCCTTCATGATAAGGAGCGCTCATGACGGCAGTCGCCGACTTGACGTTCCACTGCCGCGCGAGCGGATGAGCCGAGTTCCAGTCCTTCACGTTTTCGAAGATACCCTTGGTGACTGTGTAGACTGTCTCCGGATCGGTCTTGACACCCGCCGCAACGCCGCAGGCGATCTTCAGCGTCTGGAAATCCTTGTCCAGTTTCAGCGGGGGACGGCCGGCTTTCACCGTCACCTTGCCCCAGATCGGTTCGGCCTTCTGCACCGCCGCGATCATGCCGTCGGACATGTTCAGCGCATGCAGGCCCTTCGATTGCTTGATTTCCGCCAGCGGCGGGATCATGCCGTAGTAGAAAGCGATGGCACGGCCGGTGCGCAGACCCTGCAGGGCTTCGCGCGGTGAGCGAACCGAGAGAATGTTCATGTCCTTGCGATAGTCGAGACCGACATATTTGGCGGCCTCGATGATGGCAGTTGCCTGGTCACGGTGTGTCATCAAAACGAACAGGCGCTTGCCCTTCAGGTCCTTGTAGCTCTTGACGCTCGGGTCGGTGACCCACATGCCGTAGGCGAAGCCATGGCCAGACGCCATGATACGCACGTTCTTTTGGCGACCGAACTTCTTGAATACGCCTTCGCCGAGATAGGCTTCCTCGATCTGCTTGAAGCCGCAATGAGAGGCGAAATTCACTTCACCGGTCTGCATGCGCGCCGGCCAACCCGCAGCGCCGCCGAAGGTTTGCAGCACGATCTTGTTGATCGGCGTCTTTTCGCGCAAGGTCTTGGCATAGGCATTAGTGAGGATGTAGCCGCTGGTGCCTGCCGGAGGCACCGCAAACGTCACCACTTCCATGACCTTTGCCGCAGAGCTTGCCGGCAGTCCGCACAGCGCCGTGGCTCCGACAGCGCTGGCGAGGGCGGCAGAAAAATAGGCGCGTTTCATGATGATGTTCTCCCTTCTGTCGTATTTTAAGTCCTTGTTGGGCAAGCATGCCCGAATTCGCCTGCAAATGCCAGCCCGAACCCTTCCGGGCGATCATCCTGGCTGTTTTGAACGCGATGCAATGGCCGAGCGGACCAGTGTCGGTATCAGCAAGGCAATGCCGAAAAGGTCGGTCTTCCATTCTGGATAGAACAGCAGCACACCGCCGAGTGTCATCAAAGCAGCTTCCCAAAGCGGCAGCATCCGGAAGAAGAAATAGCGCGTCAGGCCGCTGGCCATGGCCGTCACCCCGATGATGGCAGACCCGCCCGATACGATCAACGTTTTCCAGTCCGCCTGCATCAGCAGTGCCGGGTTGTAGACGAAAAAGAAGGGTACGATATAGGCGACGATGGCGAGGCGGCAGGCTTCGATCGAGGTCTTCCAGAAGTCGGCTCCCGCAACCCGCGCCGCGATCATCGAAGCGAGCGCTACCGGCGGCGTCAGCATCGACATCAGGCCGAAATAGAAGATGAACATATGCGCGGCAATCGGCGACACGCCGGTCTTGATCAGCGCCGGCGCAACCGTGCTGGCCAGAAGGATATAGACCAGCAATGGCGGTGCGCCCATGCCGAGAATCACGGCTGCCGCGGCTGCCAACAGCAGCAGGATCAGCAGGCTGTCACCTGCCAGCGACTGCATCGCCTGCGGCAGGACCGAGCCTAGGCCGGTCAGCGCAAAGCCGCCGGTAATGATGCCGACCACCGCGCCGGTCACACCGATTTCGGCAAGCAGCTTGCCGCCGTCTTCCAGCGCCTTGGCAATCCCACCCAGCCGCAGGCCACGGGGGCGCAGCACGGACAGGACTACGAGCATCACAAGCGCCAGCAGCGCCGACTGGTCGACCGGGATGCCGTATTGTCCAAGTGCAATCAGCAGAACCGCTATCGAGATCAGCAGCGGCCAGCCATGGCGCAGGGTTGCCGAAAGCGGCGGTATCTCCGATCGCGGCACGCCTTTCAGATTTGCGCGCCCACCCTCGAAATCGACAATCAGAAACAGCGCCAGAAAATAGAGTACGCCCGGCAGGAATGCGGCTACGGCTATGTCCCAATAGGGCTTGGCGAGAATGTCGGACATCAGGAAGGCTGCGGCCCCCATGACAGGGGGCATCAGGATGCCGCCGGTCGATGCGGCCGCTTCGACGGCGCCGGCCAGCGGTGCGCGATAGCCCATGCGCTTCATCGCCGGAATCGTGAAACTGCCCGTCACCAGGACATTGGCGACGCCGACGCCGCTGATCGTCCCGAACAGGGCGCTGGAAATTACCGCGACTTTCGCCATGCCGGCCCGGTATGCGCCGGCCAGTCCCATCGCGCCGTCGAGGAACACCTTCGCCGCGCCTGTTACTTGCAGGAAGGCGCCGAACAGCAGGAACACCGCGACGGTCGTGGTGAAGATTTCCATCGGCGAGCCGAAAATACCGTCGGTGGTTCCGGCAAAGTAGTAATTCTGCACCAGCGCCGAAATCGTATTGTGACGCGTGGCGAAAACACCTGGAAGATAGGGGCCCACCAGCGGATAGATTATGAACACGACGGCTACCAACGTGAAGGCCGGCCCGAGCGCCCGGCGCGAGCCTTCCAGCGTTATCAGCACCAGCAGAATGCCGAATATTTCTTCGTACCACAGCGGTATGCCGACGCCATCAAGCCAGCTGTTCCATGACAGAAAGGCGTAGAAGGCGCAGAATCCGCCCGCCAGCCCCAAGAGCCAGTCGTACCAGGGCACCCGGTCCCATGGACCCTTGCGCGAAGCGGGGTAAAAAATGAACAGCAGGAATAGGATGACCGCATAGGTCAGAGCACGGTGCGACCCGTAAAGCGATATGTCGAGCCATTGGAACAGCGTCGATATATACATCAGGATATACAGGCCGAGCCCGATGGTGACGGCACGCACGAGCGCGGCGACAGGACCGGACAGCTGGCGGGTGCGCTGTTCGCCGGAACTGTCTTCCACAACACCGGCCGCTTTGTCTGGCGATGTGGCTGTTTGATCGCTGGCAACCATGAGACGGCTGCTCCCCCTTATGTTTCGCCGCTATTGCTCTGCGGCGATTTTGCGCATTTCGCTTTACGATAGATTGCCAGCCTCACCTGCCGGGTCAAGCCGAAATCTTGCAGGACAGGAAAAACTCATGCGGAGGGATGATTTTGACAGATGTGCGGGCGAGATGTCATACGGATGCAAAGGGGCTCGCAGGCCACGACAGAACAATACATCCCGGGAGTGGACGTCTTGAGCCGGCCATGGCTCTTTGTGCCGCACTGGCAATAGAATTGGTCGGAATGGCAAGAAAGTTTGTCGAAACCGATTGCCAGCACGGGGTCTGCGCAGCACTATGGCAATCAGCGTAACCGCCGCGTCCGCAGCAGGTTGCGAGTACCGTAAAAATATGTGGCGAATACGCCCGAGGGATGGAGACTATGGCTTTTTCGCAAAACACGATGACAATAAATGGTCACGCCTATGCGTACCGGCGCAGTGGCGGCTCCGGAGCGCCACTGTTGTATCTGCATGGCACCGACAGCCTCGATCACTGGCCCGGGTTTCTCGACGATCTGGCCAAGACATATGATGTGATTGCCCCCGATCATCCAGGCTTCGGCGGCACGGCGACCCAGGACGATCTCGATGAAGTGTCCGATCTCGCCTATTACTACATGAGTTTTCTCGAAGAGCTCGATCTGCAGGGCGTACATGTCGTCGGTCATTCTCTCGGCGGCTGGATCGCGCTTGAAATGGCGGTCCGTTCAGCTGAACGGATTGCCGATCTCACGCTGCTTTCTTCCGCAGGCATTAATGTGAAGGGTCACCACAAGGCCGACATCTTCATGATCGATCCCGATGAACAGGCGCGGCTCGCTTATGCCGATGCGGTGCTTGGCGAGAAAGCGGCGGAACAGGCCAATGCCGAGAAATATCAGGATGTCGCCATTACCGACCGGATTGCCGCAGCGCGCTTCGGCTGGAACCCGCGCTTCTTCAACCCGCGGCTCGAGCGCTGGCTGCACCGGATCAAGGTGCCGGTGCTGATCGTCTGGGGCGGAGGAGACCGGATTTTCCCGCCTGAACATGGTCCGTCCCTGCAGAAACTCATTCCCGGCTCGGAACTCGTCATGGTTCCCGATTGTGGCCATCATCCGCATATCGAAAAGCGCGCGGAGGTGCTGTCGGCCATGTCGTCCTTCATGAACCGCTGACGGGCCGTCTGCGTTCCGCAGCGGCAGCGCCCGTTGCAGGATGCGGCGCGTGCCGCGTTACGGCAGGCAGATCATAGCGCTAGACTAAAGAGTTCGCATATGAAAGTGATGGTCTTCTATCTGATGCCCTATGCCGATCTCGATCTCCGCGTGAAGGATCAGTATCGCAGCGCCTGGATCGTTCTGCCGAACGCGCATTTCGATCCTGTGAAGGGCCACGCACTTTACAATCGCTATCTCGACGAACTGGAACTGTGCGACGAGATCGGCTTCGATGGCGTATGCGTCAACGAGCACCATCAGACGGCCTATGGCATGATGCCCTCGCCTGTCGTGACGGCTTCCGCTCTTGCGCGCAGAACCCGCAAGGGCCGCATCGCCATTCTTGGCAATGCCTTTTGCCTGCGCGAGAACCCGCTGACCCTTGCCGAAGAGCATGCGATGATTGACGTGATCACCGGCGGGCGGTTGATCACCGGTTTCGTGCGCGGCGTCGGATCGGAATATTTCTCCTTCGGGACGAATCCGGTGCATTCGCTGGAGCGTCATCAGGAGGCGCACGATCTGGTCATCCGGGCCTGGACCGAAACCGGCCCCTTCGCCTTCGAGGGCAAACACTACAACCTGCAATATGTGAATTGCTGGCCGCGGCCATATCAGCAGCCGCATCCACCGATCTGGTGCCCGTCCATGGGCTCTCTGGAAACCATAGAATGGGCCGCGCATCCCGACAGGAAATACGTCTATCTGCAGAATTTCTCGCCGCGCCAGTCGGTATCGCGCTATCTGAACCTCTATCGCGAATATGCACAGCGGAAATTCGGCTACGAAGCCAACTCCGATCGCATTGGCTGGGGCGCGCCAGTCTACGTGTCTGATACGGATGAAAAGGCCGTGGACGAAGCGCGCCCGCATATCGAGGCGCTGTTCAATGTCTTCCTGCCGAAGTTGTCGGAGCTGATGTTCTTCCCACCCGGTTATCTCTCGCCCGGTTCGCTGAAGGCGGTGCTGGCCCATAAGAAAGCCAATACCGGCGGCGTCAAAATAGAATCGCTGATCGAACGCGGCATCATCTTCTGCGGCAGCCCCGATACGGTGCGGCGGCAGATTTCAGAAGCCCATGGCGAACTGGGATTTCAGGAGTTTCTCGCCATGCTGCAATTCGGCACCATGCCGGCAGAACTGTCGGTTAAGAACATCAAGCTGTTCGCGTCCGATGTATTGCCGGCGCTGCAGGCGCTGACAGACCGGGAATACCGCGGATTCGAACTGCCCAAATATGCCGCGGAGTGAAATTGCTGCAAGCGGGCGGGTTCGCACCGGCGCTCGCAGGCTGTATACCGGTGCATGAGCTGCGCCATCGCGGGTTAAGTGATCACAGTTTTGAAAATCGAAGGAAGAGATATGGCAGACAGAAAACCCTTTATCGTCGGTATGGGCGGAACGACCCGGCCGGGATCGTCGTCCGAACAGGCGCTGGCGATGGCGCTGGCGCATTGCGAATCGCGGGGTGCAGAGACGAAGCTTTACGGCGGCGCTGCCCTGACCCTGCCAATGTACGATCCCGATCCAGCCAACATGACCGATGCGGCGCGTCATCTGATCGAGGACCTGCGCCGTGCCGACGGGGTTATCCTTTCCTCGCCCTGCTATCATGGCGGCGTCTCGGGACTGATCAAGAATGCCATCGATTATACGGAAGAAATGCGCGCCGATGACCGCGTCTATTTCCACGGCCGCGCCATCGGGGCCATCGGTTGCGGCTATGGCAACCAGGGGCCGAACTCCGTCCTCGCGCAATTGCGCCAGATCGGTCATGCCCTGCGCGGCTGGAACGTGCCGCTCGGCGTCGCGGTCAACTCGGCAGACGTGAAGTTCAAGGACGGCGAATGCTCCGCCGAAGGCATCGCCGGACAGATCCGCATCATGGCTGCGCAGGTGGTGGAATTTTCGTCCAACTTCATGCGCTGATAATCGCGGTGCCGAAAACAAAATGAGCCGGGCATTGCCCGGCTCGACTTTTGTGTGGAAATCGCCCACCAATTGCAGAACAATGGCCGGCAGCGTGATGGCGAAGCGCCCTACGCCACGCCTTCTTCCTTGCGTGATACCTGCACGGACGGACGTTGCTTCATCCGGTCGTAGTGCTTCTGCACATTCGCCGGCAGCGGCCACTTGGCGACTTCCGCCACCCAGAATTCGACATAGTAGAGGGCGGAGTCGGCAATCGAGTAGTCGCCTGCAATCCAGTCCTTGCCTTCGAGCTGTTCGTTGACCACGGCAAGGCCCTTTTCTACGGCATCGCGGCCGCGATCCTTGAGTTGCGCCTGCTCGTCAGCATTGGCGGTATAGGCGTCGGGACGGCGGAACATGCGCCAGGACAGCATGTGCAGCGTGCCGACGGCAAAATCGAGCGCCTCGATGACCCGGGCCATGCCTTCGGGGTCGGCGGGCACGAGCTTCTTGTCCGGATTGGTCAGGGCCAGCCACATGGCGATGGCGCCATATTCGGTCAGCACGGAGCCGTCGTCGCGCACCAGCGCCGGAACCTTGCCCTTCGGATTGATGGCGCGGAATTCAGGGGTATGCTGCTCGCCCTTTGAGAAGTCGGCTTTCTTGATGTCGTAGGACATGCCAACTTCTTCAAGCAGCACCTGTATGCCGATCGCGCAGGTTCCCTTGGCGTAAACCAGTGTGGTCATTCGTATCTCCCTGGGGATTTTCGGTAAAAACTGTCAAACGCTTTCCCGTCAAGCTTTCGGCTTGCCGATCAGCGTGGTTATGGCCCAGACGCGGACAAAAAGCCACAGGCAAGCCATTCTGCCCTCCACCGATGGCCGCCATGCCCTGATCGCGGGTCACGTGGCGCGGAGCCCTGCAGATTCCGCAATACTGGCCATGATTCGGCAAACCAGACCTTGACCCCCGGCCATGGATAGATACAAACCTTCCCAACAAAGACGCCGCCAGCGGCGCGCCCGTTCGGTCTAGGATCAGGCCGGTCCGGGAAAAAGAGCCATGAAGGTATTGTATGTCAACTGAAAACCAGTCCTGGCTGTCTTCGATAGAGGAAGTGCTCGAAGACGCGCGTGCAGGACGCATGTTCATTTTGGTCGATGACGAGGATCGGGAAAACGAAGGCGATCTGGTCATCCCCGCGGAAATGGCGACGGCCGAACAGATCAACTTCATGGCCCGTCATGGCCGCGGCCTGATCTGCCTGTCGATGACCGCCAAGCGCACCGAGGAACTTGGCCTCGACCTGATGGCCCGGAAGAACCAGGACCGCCATTCGACGGCTTTCACGGTTTCCATTGAGGCTCGTGAAGGTGTCACCACCGGGATTTCGGCTGCCGACCGTGCCAAGACCATCGCCGATGCGATCTATCCTGCCAAGGGCCGCAACGACATCGTTACCCCAGGCCATGTCTTTCCGCTCGTTGCCCAGGAGGGTGGCGTGCTTGTGCGCGCCGGTCATACCGAGGCAGCCGTTGATATCTCCCGCATGGCTGGGCTGAATCCGGCCGGCGTGATCTGC
>JAPOIA010000095.1 GCA_029979185.1 Alphaproteobacteria bacterium
TGCGCATCTGCAGCCGCCACAGCGGGAAAGGTCTTGTTTTGCGGGCCGAAGACCATGACCGTCTGTCCTGGCTCGAACAGTACATAGACCAGCGCCATGATCGCCCCCCAGACCACGATGATTCCGGGTCCGATCAGCAACGGGAACAGGATACCACGCAGCCGGAAAGGTTCCGGTTCCGCTTCGTGTCCGCCGTTGTGCAAAGAAGGATCGTGCTGGTTCATGCACGACATATAGTTCGTCTCGCGGCTCCGGGCATCAGCATTTTGTCCCCTTTCCGGTTCGGCTGCGGCTCAGGGATGCAGTCTGTTCGGCTCACACCCGTTCACAATGCCGGCATTGACGCGAATCCCTCGCATTTTTACCGAAACATTTGTCTAGATTCGGTCATTATGGGGCATCTGGATGAATTCGGGGTCCGTGTGGTATAAGGTCTTGTCAGATGATATCACGCCGATGGTTTATTGCAGGAGGCTTGGCCATGGTTGGCTTGGGTGGATTGTTCGGGAAAGGCCGCAGTGCGGCCGATGCCGCGTCCGGCAAGGAGTTTCCCTACAAGCTGACGCCCGAGCAATGGCGGGAAAAACTCAGCCCGCAGGCTTTTTACGTTCTGCGCGAACACGGCACCGAGCGGGCCGGCACGAGCCCGCTCAACAACGAAAAGCGCAAAGGCATCTTCGCTTGCGCTGGCTGTGGGCAGGACCTGTTTGATTCCGAAACCAAATACGAATCCGGCACCGGCTGGCCCAGCTTTTTCAAGCCGCTCGACGGTGCTGTCGGGACTTCGGAAGACAATTCATTGTTCATGTCCCGGACGGAAGTCCACTGCTGCAATTGCGGCGGTCATCTCGGCCATGTCTTCCCCGATGGTCCAAAGCCTACCGGTTTGCGCTATTGCATGAATGGCGTTTCATTGAATTTCAAACCCGCTGCGGTATAGCCGGCGCAAACTGCAGGAATGTACGAATAATGCTCTCCACTATTTGCTCCAACAATAATCGCCGCACAAAGCGATCTTTCGCGCCTGTTCTGTCCGCTATCCTGGCAGCGGCGGCGCTTTTCCTGATGTCCGCACCTTCCGCATCGGCGCAGCAGCAGGCAAAGACGGTCGGAGCCGCTCCGGCAAAAAATCAGCCGGCGGAGGTCGCCATCGTTGCCGGTGGCTGCTTCTGGTGCGTCGAGGCCGATTTCGACAAGGTCCCGGGGGTGCTGTCTACGACCTCGGGATATATCGGCGGCAAGCTGGACAACCCGACCTACAAGCAAGTGTCGAATGGCGGCACCGGCCATGCCGAGGCGGTGCGTATCCTGTTCGATCCGACAAAGCTCAGCTATGCACGACTTCTCGACATCTTCTTTCGCTCCACCGATCCTCTGACGGCAGGCGGCCAGTTCTGCGATATCGGCGACCAGTACCGGAACGCTGTTTTCTATCTAGATGAAAAGCAGCGCCGGGCCGCCGAAAAGGCAAAGGCGGACTTGCAGTCCAGCGGTATCCTGAAAGGCAAGATCGTCACCACTATCGAGAAGGCAACGCGCTTTTATCCGGCGGAAGGGTACCATCAGAACTACGCCCGCCGGAACGCGGTGAAATACAAGTTCTACCGCTGGAACTGCGGTCGCGATCAGCGCATCAAGCAGGTCTGGGGCAAGAAGGCCTATACATTCTAGGCTCCGTTCGCCCCCGCTTAGCGCATCGCATTGAGTCTCGCAGGGATAGCCGGATGAATAATGATACGCCTTGTTTTCCGCACCGCTTCTGCCGTTCTGTTGTGGCCGTCTCTGCGCTTCTGCTGGCGGCGGTGACAGCCGGGCCGGCCTCTGCGCAATCTCGCCCGGTACCGGTCATTGTCGGCGGCAGCGCCGATCTGGACGCCTGCCAGACGCTTGGCCAGGTGCGGGGCCTGAAGGCGGCCGGTGACGGTTCCTCAGCGTCCGCAGCGGTCCATCCACCAGACATGCCGAACTGGACCGGCTGCGCAACGGCCGGCAGGTTTATTTCTGTGCACGGAAAGGCTATTGGGTCGGCATCGTCTATGGGCCGCGCGGCAGCGGTTGTAGCGTAACTTCGCCGATAGCGCGCAAGCGGGCGTACCGCGGCCCTTGCAAATCCGGTTGGGTGCATAGCGCATTTCTGGAGCCGCTCGCGGGATAATGCCGGCGGCTCGTGCCAACGCTCCGGAAACCATGCCCGGGAAATGCCGGCGCCTGTGACGGTTGGCAATTTCGCATTCCATCCGATCCCTGCTATGAAGCATGGTTCGTTGCCGGACGACCGATCCGGTCCCATGGGATGTACGTTCGAGATATGAGACTGGCAATTTTCTCCGATATTCATGCGAACCGGGAGGCATTCGACGCCTGTCTGGCGCATGCCATGCGGCAGAAAATCGACCGGATGGTTTGCCTGGGCGATATCGTCGGATATGGAGCCGATCCGCAATATCTCGTCGAGCGGTTGCATCGCCTGACGGAAGAAGGGGCGATCGTCCTCAAGGGCAACCACGACGAAGCAGCAGTTACCTGCGACACCTCCGGCATGAACGAATATGCCACCGCCGCCATAGAATGGACTGCAAGGTCGCTCGACAGGCAGGCGCTGGCCTTTCTGCAATCCCTGCCGATGTCGGTTACCGGCGAGGAGACAGGTGATTGCCTGTTCGTCCATGCCGAGGGATCCGATCCGCACGACTGGCGCTATGTCAACGATCCGGTATCGGCGGAGCGAAGCTTGCAAGCCGTCGTCCAGAGAGTGACGTTTTGCGGCCATGTGCATGTCCCGCAGCTCTACAACATGGGAAAGAGCAAGACAGCGCAGCTGTTCACGCCCAAGCACGGCGAACCCATACCGCTGGTCGGAAGGCGGCAATGGCTGGCTGTGATGGGCGCAACCGGCCAGCCGCGCGACCGCAACCCGGCCGCAGCCTATGCAATCTACGATACCGATACCAACGAACTGACCTATTTCCGCGTGCCTTACGACATTGAGGGCGCTGCAGCGAAAATTCACGCGGCCGGCCTGCCGAACATGCTGGCGGCCCGCCTGTTTGTCGGCAGATAGGCGCGGGAAGCAGCTACATGGAATACGGGGTCAAGGTTGGCGATGTCGTCGATGGCTTCGTGATCGAGCAGGAGCTGCACGTTGGCGGCATGGCCATCGCCTATACCGCCAGCCATCCCAATATCGACAAGCCGCTGATCTTCAAGATTCCCAAGATCCGCGAAGGCGAGGACGCCACGATCATCGTCGGCTTCGAGATGGAGATGATGATCCTGCCGCGGCTTGCGGGTCCGCATGTGCCGCGAGTTTACGGCGTCGGTGATTTTGCCAGAACGCCCTATATCGCCATGGAGCGCATACCCGGCGAAACACTCTTCGCCAGGATCGAACATGCGCCGCTGCCACCCGAAGAAGTGCTGGAGATTGCCCGTTCCGTGGTAACTGCGCTGGCAGACCTGCATCGCCAGAATGTCATTCATCACGACATCAAGCCGTCCAACATCATGACCCGCCCGACCGGCGAGTCCGTGTTCATCGATTTCGGCCTGTCGCGGCACAATGCGCTACCTGACCTCCTGGAAGCCGAGTTCCATCTGCCGATGGGAACCGCGCCGTATATTTCCCCAGAGCAGGTGCGCCAGATCCGCGACGAGCCGCGCTCCGATATTTTTTCCTTTGGCGTCCTGATGTATCATCTGGCGACCGGGGAGCGGCCTTTTGGCGTCCCGCGTTCCCAGCAGGCCCTGCGCACCCGCATCTGGCGCGATCCGGTGCCGCCCCGAAAATTGCAGCCAGCCATTCCGCCGTTCATGCAGGAAATCATCCTGCGGTGTCTTGAGCCCGACCCGTCGCGCCGGTTTCCCTCGGTCGGACGTCTGGCGTTCAACCTGCACAACCCGGATGCCGTGCGCCTGACCGCTCGCGCGGAAAAATCGGCCCGTGACGGAGTTCCGGCGGTGTTTCGCCGCTGGGTGAAGTCGCGCGCCCTGCCGCCGGTGGAACATCATGCCCTGCCTGTCACCGCAACGGGACTGATCATGGTGGCGGTCGATCTGTCGGAAGGGTTCGAGTATCTGGCCGAAGCGCTGCGCCTGCAGACCAAGCGTCTCACCCTGTCGATGACCGATGTGCGTGTCGCCTGCATCAACGTCATCCGCCTGTCCGGCGTGTTCCAGACCGCCTCCTTCGACGAGGAGGGGCGCAATGTCCATGTGCAGCGTCTGGTCGAGCTGAAGAACTGGGCCCGCACGCTGGACATCGAAGAGGACAAGTTGTCCTACCATGTGCTGGAGAATTTTTCCCCCGCCGAAGCGATCATCGAATTCGCCAAGACCAATCACGTCGACCAGATATTGCTCTGCGCAAGGGGTAATTCTACCTACCGGCGATTCCTCGGTTCCGTATCCTCGGAGGTTGTGGCGAAAGCGCCGTGCACGGTGACCGTCGTTCGCGCCGTCGCCCCCGTCAAGGAAGCCGGCGAGGACCCGACGCAGATCGCCACCTGATCGCGGCACGATTGCTATCCGACCAGGTTCGGCAGATAGAGCGCCAGTTGCGGGAAGAATATCAGCAGCGCCACGAGTATGGCGTCGCAAAGCAGGAACGGCGCCGCATAGCTGGCCACATTCAACAATGTTGTACCCTTTGGCGCAACGCCCAGCATGACGAACAGCAGGATGCCGAAGGGCGGCGTCGTCATGCTCATTTCCAGCGTCATCAGCACGATCATCGAAAACCAGAACGGATCGTAGTTGAAGCTGGCGACAAGTGGATAGAAGATCGGCACTGTGATCAGCATCATCGATACCGGATCCATGAACATGCCCATGATCAACAGCACGCCGATGAGGATGAGGATCAGCACGATCGGCGCAACGTTGAAGCTCGTCGCCCAGTCCAGAAGCCCCGCGCTTGCGCCGGAAAACGACAGCAGCTGGCTGAAAATGGCCGAGTTCATCATGATGAACAGCACCATGCCGCTGACCTTGACGGTCTCTCCGAGCGATTTCTGGATTGTCTCGAACGTGAGGCAACGGAAGGCAAGCGCCAGCAGGATCACGCCGAGCACACCGAATGCTGCCGCTTCGCTTGGCGTCGTGATCCCCAGCACGATGAAGCCGACGACCATGAAGATCACGAAGCCCATCGGCAGGATATGGGTGCAGACAATGCGCAGTTTCTGCAGCGCGGACAGGCGTTCCGTTTCGTAGGCAGGCGCCGAATCTGGCGAAATCGTCACTTGCAGAAAGATCATCCCGACATACAGAAGCGCCAGCACAAGACCCGGCAGCAGCCCGGCAATCAGCAGTTTTGCAACGTCGATATTGGCGATGGTCGCCAGCAGTACCGCAAGCGTCGACGGCGGTATGATCATCGCAAGTCCGCCCGTACCCAGGATCGGTCCCATGGCGAGGCGGTTGCTGTATCCGCGCTTTTTCATCTCTGGCACAAGCAGCGACCCGAGCATCGCCGTGTTGGCCATTGACGATCCGGTCAGTGTCGAGAACATCGTCCCGCCGGCAACCGTCAGATAGGCAAGCCGGCCGGGCAGGCGGCCCATAAGGTGATCGAGGCCGTCGAACACTCGCAGGGCAAGGCCGGTATGGAAGAACAGGCTGCCCATCAGGATGAACAGCGGAACCGGCGCGAGCGTAAAGCGCGAGACGACAGATGTGGAATTGTCAACGACCTGCTGGATGCCGGCGAAATCGCCGACGAAGATCCATGCGCCTATCAGGTTGGTGATCAGAAAGGCAACGGCGACAGGAAAGCCCAGCGCCATGAGAAACAGGATCGAACCGATCAGCAGAAAAGTGGCCTCAACCCATCCCATCGTCAGGTTGCTCCCCGGCCTTCGCTGCCGCGATCGAAATAGCTTTCATTAAGAATCCACAGCCGCAGGAATTCGCACGCGACCAGCGTAAAGCCGAAGGGTAGGGGAATTTGCGAGACCCACAGCGGCACATCGATGCCGCGCACATCCATTCGCTCGCTGTTGATGGCGATCCAGGTCAGATAGGTTGCGGTTGCCGCAACGATCATGCAGCCGATGATGGCGACCAGGTAGATCATTCTTTCGAGCGTCTTTCGCAGCGCAGACGGCAGCACCTGCACCAGCAGGTCGATGTACACATGACCGCGTTCGCGTACCAGCCAGGGCGCTGCGCACATCGCCAGATAGAGCAGGGAATACTCGACGATTGTTACCGCGAATGCCGGCATGGGCACGCTGAGCGTGCGCATGGTGACGTCGAACAGCACCATCGCGCACATTACGGCAACGATGACGCTCGCCGCGATGGCGAGCGTCACGATCAGCCGGTCGTATAACCGAACGAAGGTTTGCATGATATGCAGTGTACCGCCTAGTTTGTCTTCGGCTCAAGCAGCGCGCGCAGTTCCTTGGCGTATTTGGAGCGCTTGGAAACGGTTTCCCAAAGCGCGTCGTTCCCGCTCTTTGTGAAATGCTCCGCGCCCTTGCCGGTCAGCTTGATCGTCTTGATGCCGAACTTTTCCAGCTTGGCGTTTTCTTCCGCCCGGACCTTGTTCATGATTTCCACGGACTTGGCTTCGTAATCCATCGCCGCCTTGGTGATGATATCCTGTGCCTTCTTTGGCAGCTTGGCCCAGGTCTTCTGGTTGAAGATGATGATGTGGTTGGTGGCGTAGAAGTTCGGCTCCACCTTGTATTTCATCAGCTTGCCGACACCGGTTGCTGCAATGCCGATTTCCGGCCAGCCGGTTCCCTTTACGATGCCGCTCTTTAGCGCCGTGTACATTTCAGGGGCCGGGACGCGCACCGGGATGCCGCCCAGCGACTCAACCCGCGGCTTGTAGGTTGGCGAGGCGCGCATCTTCATGCCGGTCAGATCGAGCTTGCCGTCGGTGACCTTGGGTTCGGTCGTGAAGAACAGGTTGTAGCTCAGGTTGCTGATGCCCCAGGCGAGGAATTTCGCGTCGACGCGTTCCGCCCAGATCTTGCTCAGCAGTTCGTAGGCGCCGTTCTTGCGCAGAACGGAAGGCGGGACCGTGCGGCCATGCAGGGCAAGGCCTTCCGGCACGTCGCCGGCATAATAGCCCGCGGGACCATAGACGATGTCGAACACGCCGCGCTTCAGCGCCTGCGCGGATTTGCGCGCCGGCGTCACTTCCGGACCGCCGATGAATGCTATCTTGAACAGACCCTTGCCGGCTTCGTTTGCAGGCTTGATGAACTCGTCCAGGAACACCTTCGTGTAGAGAAGGTTCTTGGCCATGGACGAATAGGCCTTGATACGGACTTCCGCCGCGTTGGCGGCAACCGCGCTGGCGCAGATCAAGGCGGTGGATACGATCAGTCTCTTCATGGGTTTCCCTCTCTTTTTTAAATGTTGTTTCGCTGTATATGTCGATGTGCGACATTCTGCCACCATTTTCTCTCCATTGCCAGCCCGCATCGATGCGGGACAACTGGCACAGACGGATGCGATGCTATAAATTGAGGCTATGAGAAAGTCCGGCAGCCGCGGGCAAATGCGAAAGTGGTGGCCTCGCCGGTTGGTCGTGCCGGTTCGCCACTGCAGATTATGGAACCTGTGATGAATATTTTCGAGCGCAAACCGGGCGTCGCCCAGGAAGCGCAGGTGCAATATCTCGACGGCGATTTTCGGATCGTGAAGCCGGGCGCATTCGTGAAGTGCGGCGTAACCGGTCAGCCAATCGCGATAGAGGATCTGCGCTACTGGGACGTGCAGCTACAGGAGGCCTATTCTTCCACGGATGCTATCCTGATCCGCCGCGGCGAGAAAAAGCAAGCCTGACGCGTTGGTGCCGCAGCTTGCTTCGGTTCAGCGCTGCCTTGCCGTGCGGCGCTCCAGGTCGTGCATCAGGAATGCGGTGAAGGCAGCCTCGTCTTCAAACGACAAGGTCACCGGCAGGACATCCGGCGGCGAGGGTCCGAAGTCGGCGCCCACCCGCACGAAGTCCTTTTCCGTCGTGACCAGTATCGCTTCGTGTTCTTGTGCGGTCTTGCGCAGCAGGGCGATTTCGTCCGCATCGAGTGTGCGATGATCGTCGAAGGCAAAGGCCTCGACTATCTCGACACCTGCTTCCTCCAACGTTGCGAAAAACTTTCCCGGCCTGCCTATGCCGGCAAATGCGATGGCCCGCTTTCCTGCCAGCCGCGCTGCAGCCTCCCGATCGGGCACCAGCACTGCCCGAAAGACCGGTTTGCCAAAGCTTGCAACCTGGGCTGCAACGATGCGGCCTGCTTCCCCCCTGCCAATAGCAATCATCGCATCAATTTTCGGCAGCTGCAGGGATAGCGGCGCGCGCAATGGTCCTGCTGGAATGCACAGGCCGTTGCCGACACCTGTTTCTCCATCGACCACGACAATGCTGAGCGTTTTCTCCAGCCCGGGATTTTGTAACCCGTCGTCCATCACCAGAATGTCGGCCCCCATCGCGGTGGCGGCATTGGCGCCAGTGACGCGGTCACTGGAAACGACGGCAGGCGCATGGCGCGCCAGCAGCAGAGGCTCGTCGCCGGCCTGGGCCGCCGTATTCCTGTGCGGATCGATGCGATGCGCCGCACCGTCCTTCGACAGGGACCCGCCATATCCGCGCGACAGGAATGCCGGCTTGAAGCCTTTGCGCGACAGGATATTGGCGCAAGCAATGGCGGTCGGCGTCTTGCCGGCGCCACCGGCGGTAAAATTGCCTATGCATATCACTGGCGCATCGGCTTCTGTGCCGCGCTGCTGCATGCGCCGGCCGCTGATCTCTCCCCAGATCCACCCCAGCGGCGACAGCAGCCACGCTGCGAGCGAGGGGCGGGGACGCCACCAGAATTCCGGCGCGCGCATGTTAAGGGCTCTCCTGGCGCAGGCGTGTCAGATAGGGCTCCAGCGCCAGCAGAATACGGCCGGTTGCGCCGCCGATTTCCTCCACCGCCTGGAATGCTGCCCGCGACAGGGCCCGTACCCGTGCGCCGTCGGTAAGCAGGCCATCTATGGCGTCCGAGAGTGCCTGCGGATCGTTCACCTGCAGCGCTGCATTGCGCGCATGCAGATGGGCGTAGACGTCGCTGAAATTACCAACGTCCGGCCCGTGCAGGATAGCGGTTCCCAGCTTTGCCGGTTCTATCGGATTCTGCCCGCCGCCGGCCGCCAGAGAACGCCCGACGAAGGCAATGCCGGACAGCCGGTAGAACAGGCCGGTCTCGCCTATCGTGTCGGCAATGTAGATGCCGCCGTTTGGCGGCAGCGTGTCTCCCAGCGAGCGGAGCGCCGGGGCATAGCCATAGCGCGAGGCAAGCGCTGCAATCTGCGCGCCGCGGTGCGGATGGCGCGGCAGGATGATGGTCGTGAGATTTGGCCAGCGCGCCAGCAGGTCGTCATGCACGCGGATGGCGACATCCTCTTCGCCTTCATGGGTCGATGCGGCCAGCCACACGGGCCTTGAGCCCAGATGGGCGGAGAGCCGGGCAAATTCCTCGTTATCGACTGGCGGCGCGGCGGAGTCGTACTTCACGTTGCCGCTCACCTGCACCTGGCCTGCGCCAAGCCGCGCATAAC
>JAPOIA010000096.1 GCA_029979185.1 Alphaproteobacteria bacterium
AGTTCGCGTGATGAGTGTGACTTTGCCGATACATCAACGATTTGTAGTGCGTGTAGCACTGGCCGGAGTAACGGTGGCGCTACTGGGCGCATGTTCTCCCGACATTGAGCGGCTCGGAGCGGCGACCGATCGAACTCCGGTCGGAACGACGCTTGTTCCTCCTTCGTCTATTACCCAGGGCGGTGGGCATGCAACTCGCGTAGCATCCGGATACATACCAGCATCGCGGCCCGTCCCAAGAGGGATTGTGCAGTCTTCTCCGCTCCCGCCCGTTACGGCAGGCTCGGTCGCGGCAGGTTCCGTTGCACGGGCAGGGGCCATCTCAGGAGCTCGTTTCGCTGCTCCCGCTGGCAAGAATCCGCCCATGGCGAACGGCGCCCGGCGCATTGCTTCCGGCCAGTTTCCTACAGGCACCGCACGAAATCTGAAGCCGTCCGGGCGCTGGACGCCCGAGGGCGGAACGCCTGTCGTTCTTGGGCAGGGGGAAACTCTCCAAACCATGGAACGGCGTTACGGAGTGCCGGCTTCAACGCTTATGGCTGTCAACGGCTTCAAGTCTGCTTCGGCTGTCGGTCCGGGAACACGGGTCGTCATTCCGGTCTATAATGCTGCAGGCACCAAGACTTCCGTCAAGACTTCTTCGCGCGACCTGACGACCGGTTCGATTGCGCCAGCGCGGCCGAAAATGGCACGCGCTGAACCTGCCCGCGCCAATCGCAAGGTCCGGCAGGTTGGCCCGGCGATGAATCGCGAGACGCTGGCCGAACGCAGGGCGCGTATCAAGGCTGAACGGACAACGAAGGCTGAGGAACGGCGCGAGCTCGCCCGCCGCGAGGCAGCGCGCAAGGACCGTGTAGCCGAAAAAACGCGCAGCCGCCGCGAGGAGATAGCTTCCCGCAAGGCGCGACATGAGAAGGTCGCTGCCGAGCGCAACAGGCCGGTGAAGACGGCCTCCGTCAAGACTCGCGAGGCCGATACCAGTGTCGATCGCAATCCGGTGGGTTCCATCAAGTCGTCGTCGACCGACAATTTCCGTTGGCCGGCCAAGGGCCGGATCATCCAGGGCTTCCGCAAGGGCGGTAACGACGGCATCAATATTGCTGTACCCGAGGGCACTCCGATCAAGGCGGCCGAAGGCGGAACCGTCGCCTATGCCGGTAGCGAACTGAAGGGTTACGGCAAGCTCGTTCTGATCCGGCATCCAAATGGCTATGTTTCGGCCTATGCCCACAACAGCCAGTTGACCGTCAAGCGCGGCGATACCGTGCGGCGAGGCCAGTTGATCGCCAAGGCCGGTCGCACAGGCAATGTTTCCACACCACAGCTGCACTTCGAACTGCGCAAGGGGTCCAATCCGGTTAATCCGATGAAGCTTCTGGGGGCGAACTAGGAACGCATCATCGTTCACCATTTACCCGGGTTTCCGCGAGACACGTAAGCCCGGGTAAAACAAAAGGCGGCGGGTCCCAGGAAAGGCCTTGCCGCCTTTATTCTTGTGCGGGCGCGGACTGCTGCACACGACACCCTGACGCAGTTGTGAATTCGCAGCGCGATGCAGCTGGTCTATGTCAAGGCATGACACGCATTTTGAAATATTGTCTCGCCGTTGCTGCGGCCTTGATGTTGGCCCCGATCTGCAGCGCCGAGACGCGGGATCGCGCAGGAACAGCGGACAAGAACGGTTCGATGCAGTCCTTGCCGGATGGTGAAGTCTTGCGCTGGCGTGGATATAGCGCCTGGCTGATCGATCCGACACGCCGCTACCGCCATGGCGTTCTGGGCGATGCGATCGAGGCAGGGGGCTTTGCCGTTCGCACACCGCAGGGGCGGGTCGCGGTCTATCGGCTGGATAGTTCCGCCGTATTCGAGGACCGCAGGGTGCGACTGGCCGATCTGGATGGCGACGGCGTGCCGGAAGCGGTCGTCATCAAATCCTATCTGCAGCGCGGAGCTGCGGTTGCAATCTACCGGTTGAAGGGTGATCGCATCCGGCCGCTGACGGAAGGTCCGGCCATTGGCCGCGCAAACCGCTGGCTGAACATCGCCGGGATCGCCGATTTCGACGGTGATGGGCGCCTCGATATTGCCTATGTGCAGACGCCGCATCTTGCGGGCATCGTCCGGGTTTTCACGCTGCGCAATGGTTCGCTGCACGAGATCGGGCGCAAGGCCGGCTATACCAACCACCGGATAGGGTCGGGGGACCTCGATTTGGCGCGCGTCGTTCCGGGTAGCGCAACGGGTGCGCGATTGCGCATTGCGGTGATCGGGACCAATGCGATGGCGGTGCTGGGTTTTCGCAATGGCAGGATCGTGGAACTGTCGCGCAGTCCGAATTGAGACGCGAATTGAGGTGCGGCGGATGTCGCGAGCGTCTATGCAGTTGGAATGACAGGTCCTGCTTCTCGGCCGCTCGATCGCCTTGCGGTCTTTCTCTTGCTGGTTTTCTGCATCAGCTGGTCGCTGCAACAAGTGGCGGCAAAGCTGGCAATGCCCGAGTTTCCGGCGCTCATACAGGCTGCCGTGCGCTCGGCCGTGGCTACCGTGCTTGTCGGCCTGTGGTGCTGGTTGCGGGAGCCTGACGTTTTCCGGGCCGATGGGACCCTGTGGCCCGGACTTGTGACCGGGCTCCTGTTCTCGCTGGAATTCCTGTTTCTTTTTCTTGGCCTGCAATGGACCAGCGCCAGCCATACTGTGCTTTTCCTCTATACATCGCCGTTCTTCGTGGCGATCGGAATCAGCCTGTTCGTGCCAGCCGAACGCCTGCGGTCCATACAATGGCTGGGCCTGGCCTTGTCCTTCGCCGGGGTGGCGCTCGTGTTGCGTCTTTCGGGCGCCATGTCCGCGCAGGTCCTGCTTGGCGATGTCTTCGTGCTGATCGCGGCGGCGCTTTGGGGCGCCACAACTGTTGTCGTCCGCACGACGTCGCTACGGCAGGTTCCGGCGGCGAAGGCGATGCTTTACCAGCTGGCGTTTTCGGCGGTGTTTCTTTCCATCGCCGCCTGGATCAAGGGCGAGCAATGGCCGGACGGGGTTAGCTGGCTGCCGGTGGCGAGCCTGGTCTACCAGTCCGTTTGGGTGGGGTCGGTGACTTTCGTCGGCTGGACCTGGATGATCAGCCGGTATCGTGCTGCCGAGATCGCCGCCTTCAGCTTCCTGACGCCGGTGCTGGGTGTTGCGGCAGGATGGCTGATCATGGGCGATGCGACGGGGCCGAACTTCCTGTTCGCGGTCGCACTGGTGGCGATGGGTATTGTCCTGGTCAACAAGCCTCCCCGCCGCAGGTGATCTGGATTCTCTCAGTATGTTGAAATATATTGTGAAAATCCGTCTTCTTCAGATTTTGATTCAAGTAGCCGCCGGTCCGGAGCGGTCCTGTCAGAAGGCCCGGTAGAAGATGCCTGCGCCCAGAATGAAAAAGGCGACCAGGAAGGTTTTGACGAATACCTTTTCCGACATCTTGCCGCGCGCCATGCCCCCCAGCCAGACGCCGAACAAAGATGTGACGGAGGCTATCACCGTAAGCACGACGAGCGGCCGGGTATAGGCGCCGTTGATGCCAACCACACTTACCATGATGCCCGCGCCGGTGACGAACCAGATAGCGATCGACTGTATCAGTTCATCCCGTTTCAATCCGAGCGTCTGCAGATAGGGAACCACCGGCATGGCATACATGCCGCTCATCCCGCCGACTGCGCCGCCCAAAAGGCCGAACAGCGGGGAAAGATATTTCTCGTTCCTGCCGGGCGGGGGAAAGCGGACATTGAGGAGGGAAACAAGAGCGTAGATCATGATGAGCGTGCCGACGATGAAGGCAATGATGCGCTTGTCGCCCTTCATGCCGAGCTGGGTCGAGATCATAATCGCCACGCCGCCGACGACCAGTATCGGCCACAGGCGCTTCAGGGAGGTAACGAAAGCCGGTCCGGCGACGGCCTGTGCGAGACTGGTCAGCATGGCTGGGATCAGGGTGATGTAGATCGCCTCGCGGATGCCGATGATGTGGGTGAGCAGGGACACGGCAAAGATCGGCAGGCCCAGGCCAACGACGCCCTTGCAGAAACCCGCGGCCAGAAAAACGGCTGCTACAGGCAGGGCCGTGGACCAGGCGAAGGCGGTAGACCAATCAATCATTCTCTGGTTCCGTCCGGGGTTTCGAGGTCGTTTGCCTGGTGGAGGTTGGCCGGTTGAGGCAATCTTCAGCGTTCTGCCTTACAGCATTTTTCCTTGCCGGCCGGCCAGATCCTGAATGAATTGCCATGCGGTCCGGCCGGAGCGCGCGCCGCGGGTGGCTGCCCATTCGATCGCTTCGGCGCGGGTATCCTGCGCTTCCACGTCCAGGCCGAAGTGCTTTGCATAGCCGTAGACCATATCGAGGTATTCGTCCTGGCTGCAGCGATGGAACCCTAGCCACAGGCCGAAACGGTCAGACAGGGAGACCTTTTCCTCCACCGCCTCACCGGGATTGATCGCGGTGGAACGTTCGTTGTCCATCATGTCGCGCGGCAGCAGGTGGCGGCGGTTCGACGTTGCGTAGAAAATCACGTTGGCGGGGCGGCCCTCGATTCCGCCTTCCAGCACGGCCTTCAGCGACTTGTAGGATGTATCGTCGGAATCGAAGGACAGGTCGTCGCAAAACACGATGAACGGATAGGGCGCATCGCGCAGCATCGCCATGAGTGCGGGCAGGCTTTCGATGTCCTCGCGGTGAATTTCGACCAGCTTCAGTGCCGCTTTGCCGGACCGGGCCGGGTCGGCGTTGATTGCCGCATGCACGGCCTTGACCAGCGACGACTTGCCCATGCCGCGGGCGCCCCAGAGCAGCGCGTTATTGGCCGGCAGGCCGTTGGCGAAGCGCAGGGTGTTGTCATGCAAGGTATCGCGGACCCGGTCGATACCCTTCAGCAAGGCCATATCGACCCGGTTGACCTTCGGTACAGGCGACAACTCGCCGGGATTAGCATGCCAGACAAAAGCGTCGGCTGCATTGAAATCCGGAATGGCAGCGGCGGGCGGGGCGAGGCGCTCCAGCGCCCGGGCTATGCGCTCGAGAACGTCACTGGACAGGGGAAAGCCGGAATCGGATGAGTTCATGGGGATTCTGGATTCTGTTAGGGCGTGATCTGAACCCGGGCTTTACAGCCTCGGGAGCCCACAGTCCATCCGGCTCCCGGAGGAACTGCCTGCAGAATGGGGCTGCGCAGCAACAGTCCGGGGATGAATGGATGACAAACCGGCTGAAAGGGTCGAATCTGGCTTTTACGCATTGCTTTCGCAGCCGCCGTGTCTATATTCCGGCCAACTTTGCGCCCCTACAAGCAACCAATTGGCGCAAGACCGTCCGGAGATGCGTTTCCCATGAATTTCATAACACCCGCCTATGCGCAGACTGCCGGCCAGCCGAATATGGTCATGCAGCTGGCTCCGTTCATCATTATCCTGGTGATCATGTACTTCCTGATCATCCGCCCGCAGCAGAAGCGAGCCAAGGACCACAAGGCCATGATCAGCAACGTTCGCCGCGGCGATACGGTCATCACGTCTGGAGGCTTCATCGGAAAGGTGACCAAGGTGGTCGACGATGACGAGATCGAAGTCGAGATCGCTCCCGATACCCGGGTCCGCCTCGTCCGCAGCATGATCGCTGACGTCCGGGCCAAGGGCGAGCCTGCCAAAACCTGAGCATTTGCGGCAGAACGGGCCGGGCCTATACTGGCGCCAGCCCGTTTTCGATTCCTGCAAGGCATCCTGCACGGCAGGCCGGAGGGAATTTCGCAAGCTGCCGCAGTCGTGTTATGGCGCAATGAGGCGTCGAATCCCGTAGCCGACCGACCACCGGAAATCCGAGAGCGCACCCAACGATGCAAAGATTTTCCCGCTGGAAAGTGATCTCTATCCTGGCCATGACATTGCTGGCCTTCCTGATCATCATTCCAAGCTTCCTGTCCGAAAGCACGCGGCAGTCCATCCAGCGACATCTGCCAAGCTGGCTGCCTGCAAAGGCCGTCGTGCTTGGCCTCGATCTGCAGGGCGGTGCGCACATGGTGCTGCAGGTCGATTCCAGGGATGTGACCCGCAAGGAAGTGCTCAGCCTGCGTGACGATGTGCGGCGCATGTTGCGTGAAGAGAAGGTGCGGCTCGCCGGCGGCATCGGCGCCTCCGGACAAACAGTGCAGGTGCGCATTCCCGATGCTGCGAACCGGGAGAAAGCGCTCAAACGGTTGCGCACCATGGCGCAGGGCGGCGGCCTCACGGCTCTTGGCACCAATGCGCCGAACAATTTCGATATCAGCGAAGGTGAAAACGGCCTTCTGCGCCTGACGATAACCGAAGCGGCGCTGAACGATCGTATTCGCCGGGCCATTGGGCAGACCATCGAGGTGTTGCGCAAGCGCGTCGATGGCGTCGGCACGACCGAACCGAATATCCAGCGGCAGGGCGCCGATCGCGTTCTGGTGCAGGTGCCGGGGCTGAAGGATACGCAGCGGCTGAAGGACCTGATTGGCAAGCCGGCGGTTCTGGAATTCCGCATGGTGGCCGATCCCGGCGCCAATCCGTCGGAAGTCGAGCAGCTGAACGAATATGCCAAGGACGGCAAGACCGTTACCCAGACCTACAATGTAGAAAAGCAGGTTCTGGTCGAAGGCAAGGATCTGACCGATGCGCAGCCGGGTTTCGACTCGCGCACCAACGAACCGGTGGTGAACTTCCGCTTCAACATTCGCGGCGGACAGCGCTTCGGGCAGGCGACGACGGTGAACGTCGGCAAGCTTTTCGCCATCATCCTCGACGGCAGGGTGATTTCCGCGCCGCGCATCCTGTCGCCTATTACTGGCGGATCGGGGCAGATTTCCGGCAATTTCACCGTTCAGGAAGCAAACGATCTTTCGGTACTGCTGCGCGCCGGCGCCCTGCCTGCCAAGCTGACGATCGTGGAAGAACGTACGGTCGGACCCGGCCTTGGCCAGGACTCCATCGACGCCGGCAAGCGCGCATTCTACATCGCCTCGGCACTCGTCCTCGTCTACATGCTGCTGACCTATGGCATGTTCGGCGTGTTCGCAAACATCGCGCTCATCATCCATATCGCGATGGTTTTTGCCGGACTGGTGCTTCTCAGCGCGACCCTGACGCTTCCGGGTATCGCCGGTATCGTTCTGACCATCGGCATGGCGGTGGATTCCAACGTGCTCATCTACGAACGCATTCGCGAAGAGCACAGGTTGGGCAGATCGATCATCTCGGCGCTGGATGCTGGCTTCCAGCGTGCATTTGCCACCATCATCGACTCGCAATCGACCACGATGGTCGTGGCGATCATTCTCTATTTCATGGGTTCCGGTCCAGTCCGCGGCTTTGCCGTCACGCTGGGTCTCGGCATCATCACGACCATCGTCACCGCTGTAACGATGACCCGGATGATGATCGCCCTGTGGTACGCCTGGAAGCGCCCCACCACGCTGCCGATTTAACAGGACTTTCAGCCAATGATGCGTCTTCGCCTTGCGCCTGACAATCTGAACTTCAGCTTCATGCGCTTCCGCCATGTAAGCTATCCATTCTCCGCGATGCTGTCGATCCTGTCTGTCATGCTGTTCCTGGGGGTGGGGCTGAACTACGGCATCGACTTCTCGGGCGGCACCCTTATGGAGCTGCGCGCGAAGTCCGGCAAAGCGGAATTGGCGGAATTGCGTTCGCTTGGCGACAAGCTTTCTCTCGGTGAACTGGAAGTGCAGGCTTTCGGCAACGGGCAGGACGTTTCGGTGCGCGTGCGCCTGCAGCCAGGCGGTGACGAGGCGCAACAGGCGGCAGTGCGCAAGTTGCAGGATGCGGTGAAGGACAAGTACGAGGTGCGCCGCTCCGAAGTCGTCGGCCCGCGTATTTCCGGCGAGCTGGTTCAGGCCGGTACAATCGGTGTTGTTCTGTCTATCATAGCGGTCTTGATCTACCTGTGGTTCCGGTTCGAATGGCAGCTGGCCATCGCGGCGGTCATTGCGACCATGCATGACCTGCTGATGACGCTCGGTTTCTTCTCTATTACCCAGCTGGAGTTCAACATTACCTCCATCGCGGCGATTTTGACCATCGTCGGCGTGTCGCTGAACGAAACGGTCGTCGTGCTCGACCGTATTCGCGAAATGATGCGCAAGTACCGGCGCATGCCAATCGACGAACTGATCGACGTGTCGATCAACGCGGTTCTGGCGCGCACCATCATGACTACCTCGACCACGGTTCTGGCGCTTCTGGCGCTCGTGATCTTCGGCGGTCACGTTATCCAGTCGTTCTCCTATGCGATGATGTTCGGCATCATTGCGGGCGTCTATTCGTCGATCTTCATCTGCTCGCCGATCCTGATCTATCTGGGCATGCGTGGCGAAATGCTGTCCGATGCACCGGATACGGCTGCGGTGCCGGCTGAATAGACAGGTCTGCGGCACCGGCAAGGTTTGGACATGGCGGAACCGAAGCGCCTGTACGACGGGTTCATTCCCGGAAGCCATACGGTTGACGGCTATGCGGCGGGCGGCTTCACCTTTGCCGGCATGTCGCATCGCGGCTCGATCCTTGCCCTTCCGTCCGGCATACGCGCCTGGAGCGTGCGCGACATGGCCGGACTTACGCCGGACAGTCTGAAGGATGTGCTGGCCGAGCCTGCCGGTTCCATCGAGTTCCTGTTGGTCGGCACCGGAGACAGCCTCCAGCCATTGCAGAAAGACATTCGGAGCCTGCTGCACGCGCACCATATTAGATGCGATCCGATGGCGACGGCCCATGCCATCTCGACGTACAATATCCTGCTGGAAGAGAAGCGACTGGTTGCTGCGGCGCTCATTGCTACAGGTTGAACTGGCTACAAGTCTAGTTGTAACGGGCTGTATACGTGCACTTGCGGGCGGGCGCTGCAAAGTTAAGAGAGGCACAGGTTGACGTCAGGTGTATCCGAACGGCAGGCTTGCTTCGCCCATTGCGAAGATCTGTTGCGCACGCATGACCGGACGGCGTGGCTGGCCAGCTTGTTTGCACCCGCACAGATGCGCGGATACATCCATGCCCTGCACGCGTTTTTCCATGAGATCGGGCGCGTACGCTCCATCGTATCGGAGCCCTCGCTAGGGGAAATTCGCCTTCAGTGGTGGACTGAGGTGGTACGCGGCGGGCGCGCGGGGGAGGCTGCGGCCAATCCGGTCTCTGCTGCCCTTATGTCAACAATTGCCGATTGTTCGCTGCCGGTTGCCGCTTTCACCAATATGCTCGAGGCCCGGCGGTTCGATCTCTACAACGACCCCATGCCATCGTTGAACGATCTGGAAGGCCATTGCGGCGAAGTGTATGGCGCATTGCTGC
Source organism: Alphaproteobacteria bacterium (assembly GCA_029979185.1). GTDB lineage: Bacteria > Pseudomonadota > Alphaproteobacteria > Rhizobiales > Beijerinckiaceae > Terripilifer. The sequence continues at coordinate 9,352 of JAPOIA010000096.1, forward strand.
GACTGGCGTCGATCGCGCTTTGCAGCGGGCAGGAACCGGGGGCAGGCGAAGCCTGCGGTCATGCCGGTATTGCGCTTGGCCTGGCGGCGATCCTGCGTGATCTGGTGCTGATGGCCGCGGCACCGGACCGCCCCGAACTCACCAGCGTGTCGCCCCAATTCCGCGACCAGCTGCCGGC
>JAPOIA010000097.1 GCA_029979185.1 Alphaproteobacteria bacterium
AGCCCGGGCACGGGCGGCACAGTCATCGGGTGAACCGGGCTTTTCGCGGAAATACAGGTGGGGCGCAATGCAGGCAAAGCCATGATGGGCGAGCTTACGCGCCGCTTCTATGCACCAGTCGTCCCATCCCGGCATGTGATGAATGAGAACGACGCCACCCAATAGGCCATTGCCGCTGGGACGGACATAATAGGCTTCTCCCTTGTCGCCGTTGTGGCCGGTAAAGGACACCATCTCGGCTGTCATGGGCAGATAGGACATCGGTTCCTCCTCGATCGGAATGTTTGCTTCTGTGTGCGTGGTATTGCGGTCATGGTATGGCTGTCAGCCCATGTTTGCCAAGAGCAATTCTTCGAAGCTTTTGCTTGGAGCAGAATGGCAACGGACAGATGCAGAAGAAAACGGCCCTGCAGTTTTGATGCTGCAGGGCCGTCTTGTTCAGTGAAATCTGGCTGTCGTGTGGACCGGATCAGGCTGCGGCGCCCACCGATGCCGCCACCTTGAAATCCGCATCGGTCTTTGCCCGGATTTCATCCAGCGTAACGCCGTCTGCCAGCTCCAGAAGCGTAAGACCGTCCTTGCCTTTTTCGTCGACGGCGAAAACGCCCAGATCCGTAATGACCATGTCGACAACGCCGGCGCCGGTCAGTGGCAGGGTGCAGGCCTTGAGAAGCTTTGGATTGTCCTTGGCGGTATGCTCCATGACCACCACGACTTTCTTGACGCCAGCCACCAGATCCATCGCGCCGCCCATGCCCTTGACCATCTTGCCCGGGATCATCCAGTTGGCGAGATCGCCATTCTGGGCAACTTCCATGGCGCCAAGGATCGACAGGTCGATATGACCGCCGCGGATCATCGCGAATGAATCCGCGGAAGAGAAGAAGCTGGTCGTCGGCAGTTCCGTTACCGTCTGCTTGCCGGCGTTGATCAAGTCTGCATCTTCCTCGCCCTCATAGGGAAAGGGTCCCATGCCGAGCATGCCGTTTTCGCTCTGCAGCTGAACGGAAATACCTTCCGGGATGTAGTTTGAAACCAGCGTCGGAATACCGATGCCGAGATTGACGTAAAAGCCGTCCTTCAATTCTTTGGCCGCACGGGCAGCCATCTGGTCACGTGTCCAAGCCATATCAGACCTCCTCTCCGGTGCCCGCAGGTGTCGCCGGGTCGGTGCGTTTGCGTGTGGTCCGGAATTCTATGCGTTTGGGAGCGTTCGGGACATGCACGATACGGTCGACGTAAATACCGGGCGTGATGATGTGATCGGGATCGATCTGGCCCGCCTCGACCAGTTCCTCGACTTCGACCACCGTAATCTTGCCGGCAGTCGCCATCATCGGATTGAAGTTACGCGCGGTCTTGCGATAGACGAGGTTGCCTTCGGTATCGGCCTTCCATGCGTGAACGATCGACAGATCGGCCGTCAGCGCAGTTTCCATCACGTATTTTTGACCGTCGAATTCGCGGATCTCCTTACCGTCGGCGATGATCGTTCCAACGCCTGTCTTGGTGAAGAATGCCGGAATACCTGCGCCCCCGGCGCGGATGCGCTCGGACATAGTACCCTGAGGCGTGAATTCCAGTTCCAGTTCTCCCGCCAGATACTGCTGGGCAAAAATCTTGTTCTCGCCCACATAAGAGGAAATCATCTTCCTGATTTGGCGGGTTTCCAGCAGTTTCCCCAGGCCGATGCCGTCGACGCCCGCATTGTTCGAAATAAAGGTCAAGTCCCTGACGCCGGATTCCTGGATCGCCTCTGCAAGAACTTCGGGAATGCCGCACAGGCCGAATCCGCCGGACATGATTGTCATTCCGTCCCTGAGCAGACCGTCCATTGCCGACCTGGGGTCGGGATAAACCTTGTTCATTGGATCACCAAAATCTAGATAGGTAAGTGTTTGGCGTCATCTTTAGCCTTGGCGGCGGACAAAACCAAGAGCTTTGTCGGCGCAGGGCCGGTGGCGAACCAATGGAGCCGACACACGTGAATCCGGACCTAAAAATGTTTTCCGGCATGCGGTTTGCAACAACGCTGGCGCCCGAATGTATATTGTAAAGCTATATCTGCGGGTGCTCGGGCTGCTTTCTCCCGACAGGCGGTTGGTGATGGTCCTGGTTGCCGCCAGCCTCGCAGTCGCCCTGGCACAATTTGCCGAGCCTGTCCTTTTCGGGCAGATCGTCGACCGGCTGACCCGCTCCGCCGGCCAGCCCGGTGCGGCTATCTGGGCAGCGATCGCACCGCTTGCCATCCTGTGGGCCGGTTTCGGACTGTTCAATATTCTTGGTTCAGCGCTGGTGGCTTTGCGTGCGGACCAGTTGTCTCACCGGAGACGGCTGGTGGTGATGAGCGAATTCTTCGAACATCTCCTGCACCTGCCGCAAAGCTACCATCAGGCAGCCCATACCGGACGGCTGCTTAAGATCCTGCTCGACGGTTCGGCAGGCATTTCGAATGTCTGGCTTTCCTTCCTGCGCCAGAACGCGATTTCCTTCATGTCGTTGTTCGTGCTGTTGCCGGCGACACTTTTTTTGAACTGGCGGTTGGGTCTGCTGCTGATCGTACTGGTGATTTTGTCGGGTCTGATGATCGGCTATGTTATCAATGCGACGCATAAGCGGCAGGACGAGGTTGAGGATTTTCATACGCAAATCGCCGAACGTGCAGCGGATACGCTGAGCAATGTCGCGGTGGTCCAGAGCTTTACGCGCGTCGGCAACGAGACTGGCGCGTTCCGCAATATCGGTGCTTCGTTTCTGGTCGCGCAATTGCCGATACTCACCTGGTGGGCGGCTGCCACGGTCATCACGCGCGCGGCTGCGACCATCGCCGTGTTGCTGATATTTCTCTATGGTACCTGGCTGCATGTGCAGGGGATGACCAGTATCGGCGAAATCGTCGCCTTCATTTCGCTGGCGACGCTCTGTATCGGCAAGCTGGAACAGGTGATCGGATTTCTCAACTCGATCTTCATGCTGGCGCCGAAGCTGGCGGAATTCTTCGACGTTCTCGACACGCAGGCGTCGGTTCGCAACCGTCCCGCTGCCGTTGAAGCAGGTGTTTTGAATGGCGCGATTACCTTTGATCATGTCAGCTACTCGCATGACGGTTCGAGACCGGCTATCGTCGATCTGAACTTTTCGATTGAACCGGGCGAGATCGTTGCGGTGGTGGGTGAAACCGGTTCCGGTAAATCGACCACGGCGGCGGCCCTGTTTCGTGCTTTCGATCCGGACAATGGCCGTGTGCTGATCGATGGCATCGATGTTGCGGACATCAACCTTGTATCGCTTCGCTCGAACATCGGGATCGTATTCCAGGAGCCGCTCCTGTTTGCCCGCACGATCGAGGAAAACATGCGTGTCGGCAAGTCAGACGCGAGTATCGATCAGATTCGCAAGGCACTTGCCGATGCACAGGCTCTGGCCTTCGTCGATGCGCTGGAGGCCGGGCTGCAGACCAATATCGGCGAGAGAGGTCGTAACCTGTCCGGCGGCGAACGGCAGCGTCTGTCGATTGCACGGGCGCTGTTGAAGGATCCTTCCATTCTCGTCCTGGACGAGGCGACCAGCGCGCTGGATGTTACCACCGAGGCTGCCGTTCAGAAGGCATTGGACAAGGCCATGGAAGGCCGCACAACGCTGATCATCGCCCACAGGCTGTCAACGGTGCGGCGCGCGGACAGGATTCTGGTGCTGCAAAAAGGCCGCATCGTCGAGCAGGGAACCTATGACGAATTGGTTGCCCAGAAGGGGATTTTCGCGCGGTTTGCGCAGGAGAAGCTGGTCGACGATCTTCCCTGAGGGTGCGTTATGCGCTCAGGTTCCGGTATCGGCGTTGTTCTGCCTGGGAACTACGCTGGTCACCTTCAGCAGGGTGACGCGGTTGCGCGTCTTGCGCAGAATTTCAAACCGGCATCCGTGAAAAGTGAATACCTGTCCGACATCGGGGATCGTCATCGCTTCATGAATGACGAGGCCGGCGATGGTGGTCGCCTCCTCGTCCGGCAGTTCCCAGTCCATCGCGCGGTTAAGATCGCGGATCGGAACGGCGCCATCGAGGGTGACGGACCCGTCCGGGTTCTGGCGCAGGCCGGAAATCGTAATGTCATGCTCGTCATGAATATCGCCGACGATTTCCTCGATGATGTCTTCCAGCGTAATCAGGCCCATCACCTCGCCATACTCGTCAACGACGAGGGCGAAGTGGGTCTTGCGGCGCAGAAACGCCTGCAGCTGGTCCTGCAGGGCGGTGGTGTCGGGAACGAACCATGCCTCGAGAGCGATGTCGCCTATGTCCAGCTTCTCGGCATTGCCGCCGACCTTGTTCAGGGCACGCAGCAAGTCCTTGGAATGTAGTACACCGACGATGTTTTCCGGTTCGTTGCGCCAGAGCGGTACGCGGGTATAGGGCGAAGCGAGCACTTCCTTGACGATGTCGGGCGCCGGCAGATCGATATCGATCATATGCATCTTGGTCCTGTGTACCATCACATCGGAAACGACGAGTTCTTTCAAGACCAGCAGACCGCCGAGCATGTCGCGGTCCGAGCGCTCCACGCTACCTTCCTTGTTAAGGATATCGACCGTGCTGAGGATTTCCTCATGGGCTGACAGTACCGCCTGGTTTTCGCCGATGTGCACGCCAAACGGCTTCAGCGAGAATCGCACTATCGCATTCACCGCATGCGCGAGAGGACCGAACAGGGCAACAAAAAAGGATACGGGCCGGGCGATGCTGAGCGCGAACCGATCAGGATTGGAAATGGCGACGGTCTTGGGCATCACCTCGGCAAAGATGATCACCAATGCCGACATTATGATCGTCGCATAGAGGACGCCGCCAGCGCCGAAGAGTTCAACCAGCACGCTGGTGGTGAAGGCGGACGCTCCGATGTTGACGATGTTGTTGCCGATCAGGATGGAGCCGATCAATCGCTCGCGGGATTGCAACAGCCCCATGACCTTGCCTGCGTTGGCGTTGCCCTGGTTGTTGAGCGCATTGATCCGGGCGCGAGAGGCCGCAGTTAGGGCGGTTTCCGACGCGGAAAAAAACGCCGAAAACGCAAGACAGACGAGGACAATTGCGAAGGCCATCCAGGGATTGTTGAATATGTCAGGCAAGTGCATGGCGTGTCAGTCTGCTTCAAGTTCCTGGTTCAGGAACTCCAATACCCTGGCTTCGTTTATGCCGCGGGCGATAAAACTCTGTCCGATGCCGCGCATCAGTATGAAGGTAAGCGTGCCGTTCCGGACCTTTTTGTCCTGGTACATGGCTTCCAGCATGCTTTCGGCAGAAACCGGCGCTGGCATTGCGATATCGCGAATGCGGACCGGCAGGCCAACGCTGGAAAGATGAGCCGAGATCCTTTCCGAATCTTGACCGTGCATGTGACCGAGCTTCACCGAAAAGCGGGCGGCGCATGCCATTACGACAGAAACGCCCTCGCCGTGCACGAGAACCTTTGAATCGTAACCGCACAAGACTTCAAGGGCATGACCGAAGGTATGTCCCAGGTTCAGAAGGGCGCGTTCCCCCTGTTCGGTCTCGTCGCGGGCAACCACTTTTGCCTTGGCGTCGCAGCTGACGCGGATGGCTTCCACAAGCGCTGGGCCGCGCCGGAAAACATCTTCCCGGTTCTGTTCTAGCCAGTTGAAAAACGCTGCATTGTTTATCAGCCCGTATTTCACGACTTCTGCATAGCCTGCCCGGAACTCCCGTTCTGGCAGGGTGTCGAGCGAAGCGACATCGGCAAGTACAAGGGACGGCTGGTGGAAGGCGCCAATCAGGTTCTTGCCATGCTGCGAATTGATTGCGGTCTTGCCGCCGACAGAGGAATCGACCTGCGACAGTAAAGTGGTTGGAATCTGGACGAACCGCATGCCGCGCCGCAGGCATGCTGCAGCAAATCCTGAAAGGTCGCCTATCACGCCGCCGCCGAGAGCGACAACAAGATCGCTGCGTTCGAATTTTGCTTCCAGGATTGCATCGCAGACATGGGAGAACATTTCGATCGATTTTGTCTTCTCACCCGGCTCCAGAATGAATTCACTGTGGCGAATGTTCCGCTCGTCGAGACTGCCGGTAAGCGTAGCGAGGTGATGTGCCGCAACATGGCGGTCGCTGACAATCGCGCAGGCCGCCCTCGGGTCGAGTTTCTCAATATAGGATGCGGCTTCGGCTAGCAGATTGCGACCGATGACAACGTCATAGGCCCGATCGGCTATATCGACATGTACTCTGGCGAGGTTGGCCTTATCGACCGGCTTTTCCATCTGCAAATGCTCGGCCAGAGCCTCTACAACGCTATCGACGACCCGTTCATGCGGGCCGTCAGCGGATACAACTTTAACATCCGCCGTTGCATATACAGGATAGCGTTCATCCATCAGATCACGCATGACTTGGTCGGGGTCGGCTGCCTGCAACAGCGGACGGTTGGCCCGCTTCCGCACGCGGCGCATGAGAACGTCGTGATCTGCCTTCAGCCAGACGGAAATTCCGGCATTGGCAATCCTGGTGCGGGTTTGCGCATTCATGAAGGCGCCGCCACCGGTCGCAAGCACAAGTTGGCGATCCTTTAGCAGGCGATCGATGACGCGCCGTTCGCCGTCCCTGAAGTAGGGCTCCCCGTGACGTGTGAATATTTCGGGAATGGTCATGCCCGCGGCGGATTCGATTTCGGAATCGGCGTCGACAAAATCCAGACCAAGGCGGGCAGCCAGCCGGCGGCCGACCGAACTCTTTCCCGAGCCCATGATCCCGACCAGAATGATCGAACGTCCCGCCAGTTTTCGAACGAGTTCGGAATCAGACATTCTGGTGCAGGACCTCTGTTGACCAATAATTTCTGCCGCCGGGAGTTGAGCGTGTTTCGAGCCGGAGGAGAAGCGTTGGCTTCGCGGCAATAGAATTTCGCCGTTTGCTCTGGGAACCTATATGATTATTCTGTTATAGCTGCAATGCGCTGCCGTTTTTGCTTCCGTAGGTCAATTCACACGATGCCCAGCCTGTTCAGATTTCTTGTCATTGTCGGTGTGCTGGCCGGGATTGTCTGGGGCGCAATGCAGGCGCTGGTGACCTTCGTCGAACCCGAGCAACGGGACATGAGCCAGACCCTGCCCGCATCCAAATTGAACAAATAGCCTGCGCCATTGCCGGCAGCTGGTAACGTTGCGGAGATTTCACCATCCATGGCCCAGGATTTTTCTAGCTGGCCGTCTTTTCCGCAACTGGCGGATCTTTTTCTGGAAATGCTTGCCGCCGAACGAGGTGCGGCGCTGAATACGATTGAGGCCTACCGGCGCGATCTGGAAGAATATGGCGATTTCCTCGCTTCGGGCGGTCTTGATGCCATGATGGTAGTTGCCGGTGATCTGCGGGCATTCCTGGCGGAACTTGCACAACGAGGGGAAAAACCCGCCACGCTCGCACGACGCCTGTCGTCGGTACGGCAATTTCATCGGTTTCTTTATGCTGAACGCTACCGGAACGATGATCCTGCCGGGACAATCGAGTCGCCGAAACAGGGATTTCGGCTGCCCAAGGTCCTGTCTATAAAAGAAGTCGATACGCTGTTGCGTACCGGCCATCAAACGGCGGCAAATGCGGACCAGCCTGTTGCGGAGAGACTGCGGGCGAGCCGCACGGTATGCCTTCTGGAACTGCTCTACACGTCCGGATTGCGGGTCAGTGAACTGGTGTCCCTGCCGGCGACGCTTGCGCGATCACGTGAGCCGCTGTTTCCGGTCAGGGGCAAGGGTGGCCGCGAACGGCTGGTTCCAATGTCCGAACCGGCTCGCAAGGCTCTGGAATCGTACCGGTGTCTGCTGCTGGAAACCCAGCCGAATCTGGTAGATAATGCGTGGCTTTTTCCTGCCGATGGCGCCAGCGGACATGTGTCCAGGCAAGTGTTTGCCCGTGATCTTAAATCCTTGACTTCGACCGCCGGAATCGATCCGGGCAAGGTCAGCCCGCATGTGCTGCGCCATGCATTTGCCAGCCATCTGCTTCAAAACGGAGCCGATCTGCGGATCGTTCAGGAACTTCTCGGTCATGCCGATATTTCGACCACGCAGATCTATACTCATGTTCTGGATGAACGGATCAAGTCGATGGTGCGGGATCTGCATCCGATGAGCGAAAAGTAGATGGCGCCAAACACTTGCGGGAAGTCACAGGGTATCGTCTTCGCCCGCCCGATTTGGGATTGGGGCCCGGTTCGAGGCTTCACCGCGTGGCGTTTACGGGTTCAGACCCCAGGTTTGATCCAATCGAGGTTGGAATGGCAGTCCGGTTCGTATAAATACGCTGCTGGCCGGGTGTTGGCTTGCCGGCGAATTGCTTCTTCGAATTCCAGCGGAATAGCCGCTGAATTTGCGCAGGAGTGCAGAAAATACTGAATTGAGCGGCCGGCTCGTGCGAAGCGATATCCGTTTTGCCTTGTCTGCCGTGTTTGGCGGATATTATGCGTACCTATCTGGATTTTGAGAAACCCGTGGCAGAGCTTGAGGCAAAGCTCGAGGAATTGCGTTCCGTGGGGGATGGCGGCGAAAGTTCGGTAAAGATCGACGAAGAGCTTAAAATGCTGGAGTCGAAGGGCGCCAAGGCTCTTGCGACACTCTATGCAAACCTGACTCCCTGGCAGAAGACACAGGTTGCCCGGCATCCGGACCGGCCGCATTTCCACGACTATGTCGAGGCGCTGATAACCGATTTCACGCCGCTGGCTGGCGACCGGAAATTCGGCGAGGATGAAGCTATCGTCGGTGGTTTCGGCCGGTTTCGCGGCGAATCCGTCTGCGTTATGGGCCATGAAAAGGGTTCCGATACCGAGAGCCGGCTGAAACACAATTTCGGAATGGCGAGGCCGGAGGGTTATCGCAAGGCAATTCGCCTGATGGAGATGGCCAATCATTTCGGTATTCCGGTGATTTCGCTTGTCGATACTGCGGGCGCATTTCCGGGTATCGATGCCGAAGAGCGCGGGCAAGCCGAAGCAATTGCGCGGTCGATCGAGGCATGCCTGGCTCTGGATGTGCCGAATGTGTCCGTTGTCGTCGGTGAGGGTGGCTCCGGCGGCGCCATAGCCCTGGCTACTGCCAACAGGGTTCTGATGCTGGAGCATTCGATTTATACTGTGGCTTCGCCGGAAGCCGCAGCATCAATACTCTGGCGTGACAGCGGCAAACGGCAGGATGCGGCGACAATGATGAAGGTCACCGCCCAAGATTTGCTCAAATTCAAAATTATCGATGGAATTATCGCAGAACCGGTCGGTGGCGCGCATCGTGATCCGATTGAGATGGCCAGCCGGTTGAAGGCGCACCTTATGGATCAAGTTGATCGGCTGTCTGCGATGGATACCGATGCCCTGCTTGAGGCGCGTTACCGAAGGCTGATGTCCTACGGTAATTGAGTGTCGGTGCACGCGACGTGCGCGAGATCCTGACAGCCTTTCCCGATGCACTGCTAGAGGCGCCCCGCTGGTGGGTGGCCCTCTCTGGCGGGGCGGACAG
>JAPOIA010000098.1:0-5412 GCA_029979185.1 Alphaproteobacteria bacterium
CATTTTTTTATTTTGCGGGTATCTGAGCCGGTTTATTGTAAACTGTCAAATTTGTCGCCCCCCTGGCGCAATTTCGCAGTCGATGCCCAAGGCAGGGTTTACTTTTCGTGTCGCGGCTTTTCGCTTAGTATTGAGTATGTTCACAGGCAGGCGGAGATCACGGCCGTGATGAAACTGGGATTATTCGTGCAGGGAGGCGGGCACCATGTGGCGGCCTGGCGCCACCCGTCGGTTCCCTATGGCGCAACACAGAGCTTTGCCCATTTCAAGGATGTGACGCAGCGGGCCGAGCGTGGCCTGTTCGACATGATTTTCTTTGCCGACTCTCTTGGTAGTTTCGGGCCCGACGATATCGAAGTCTGGCAGCGGGGGGCGGCGATGTCCAGAATGGAGCCGGTGACGCTTCTATCGGCGCTGGCCGCTGTGACCGAGCGGATCGGGCTGGTCGCCACCATGTCGACGACCTACCAGGAGCCCTGGCATATCGCGAGGTTCTTTGCCACAGTCGACCGGATATCCGACGGGCGGGCCGGCTGGAATCTGGTGACGTCGGCTGCTCCGGCGGAACCTTTCAACTTCGGTCGCGACCGTCATCCTTCGGCTGGCGAGCGCTACGAGCAGGCTGCGGAAGCTGCGAGGGTCGTGCGCGGATTGTGGGAGACCTGGCATGATGACGCCTTTATCGAAGACCGGGAGGCGGGGCTGTATTTCGATGCAGACAAGATGCACTACCTCAATCACGAGGGAAAATACTTCAAGGTGCGCGGTCCGCTGAATGTGCGCCGCTCGTTGCAGGGTCATCCGGTATTGGTGCAGGCCGGGCAATCGGAAGCGGGCCGCTCGCTGGCTGCGGAAACCGCGGAAGTGATTTTCACGGTGCAGCAGGAACTGGAGGTGGCGCAGGCGTTCCGGGCCGATATACGAGCAAGAGCGCGCCGCCTTGGGCGCGATCCCGATTGGATCAAGGTCATGCCAGGTGTTGTACCCGTCGTTGCGCCGACACGGGAGGAGGCGCAGGCAAAATTCGACGAGCTGCAGAACCTCATTCATCCGGCCCTTGGCGTAAAGGTCCTGTCCGACTTGTTGGGGGTTGATCTGAGCAAATATCCGCTCGACGGGCCAGTCCCGGATGCGCCTCCGAATGGCATGCAGGAAGGCAGGCAACAGGTGGTGCTGGACATGGCGCGCCACAAGAACCTGACGATCCGTCAAGTCTACCAGCGGGTTGCAGGAGCGCGCGGACATCGCATCATCGTCGGTTCGGCGAAGGAGGTCGCGGATGACATGGAACGCTGGCATCGGGAAGGGGCGGCGGACGGCTTCAACCTGATGCCGCCAACATTTCCGGACGGGCTGCAGGACTTCATCGACCTCGTCGTGCCGGAATTGCAGCGGCGCGGCCTGTTTCGCACTGCTTATGAGGGCCGGACCTTACGGGAAAATCTCGGTCTGCCGTTTCCAGTCAACCGGCGGGCTGCCTCTCGTGCTGCCGAATAAGTCCCTGGATGCCGCGGTTTGCATGCCTGGCCGGTCTGTTGCACACTCATCGAAATACATCAGCCAAAACACATCGCCAACGAGGGAGGAATATCGTGAAACTTGCATCGAAAATTGCCGCAGGCGCGTTTATGGCAGCTGTTGCTGTTGCGCCTGCCGGGGCTGTCGAACTGATCTACGGAACTGGCAGCGGCGCCAAGAGCCGGATCAACGTCGATGCCATGGAGCCCTTCTTCAAGGAGACGACCGCGGCCAGCAAGGGCTCGATCACCTGGAAATATCTGCCGGGCAACCAGATTGTCACCATTCGCAGCGCGCTGAAAGGGACGCGCGATGGCCTTGTCGATGTAGGCATGGTCGTGCCGGTGTTCGTGCGCAAAGATCTCATCAACAACAACATCCTCTACGATACGATTCACCTCGGCCATGACGATCCGGTGGCGGCGGCTGGCGCGGCGCATGAAACGATGATGCTGAACTGCCCGAACTGCGATAAGGAATGGAAAAAGAACAAGCAGTTCCTGCTGGCCAGCTATGCCGGCAGCCCGAGTGTTCTGGTATGCCGGGAGCCGGTGAAGACCATTGCCGATCTCAAGGGCAAGAAGGTGCGAGGCGGCGGCGCAAGCCATCGACTTGTGAAGGCCATAGGCGGTACGCCGATTTCCACACCGCCTCAGGAACTGGCGCTGGCGCTGGAACGCGGCGGTCTCGATTGCGCCATCATGGCGCTGAACTGGATGGTGAGTTTCGGTATCCACGATCTGGCCAAGCATGTTCTCGACTATCCGATGGGATCTTCGCGCGGGCTGGCGCTGATGACCATGCGCCGCGACACCTGGTACAAGAAGCTCAACAAAGAGCAGCGCAGGATATTGTGGGACCATGCCCCTCTGGCCTCCGCCCGCGCTGTGATGGTCGCCTACATGCAGCTTGACGACAAGTATCGCAAGACGATCGGGCCGTCGAAGGGCGTGAAGTTCTATCAGGCCGGCGATGACATAAAGAACGCGATCAAAAAGCTAATCGAGGGTGAGGAGAAAGCGATCGTCGCCGGCATCAGGAAACAGGGCGCAAAGAACCCGGACAAGGTTCTCAAGGCTTTCCTGAAGAACCTTGAAAAGTGGAAGAAGATTTCGCAAAGCGAAATCAAGGGAAATGTCGAGGCTTATGCGAAGGCGCTGAAGCGTGAGGTTTACGACAAAATTGATCCGGAGAAGATCTGAACACGCGTCCCTAGAGTGCTATCTGAAGAGCCCGGCTGCCTCAGACGCAGCCGGGATTTTTCTTTGCTGCCGCTCTCGTCAGCTTTCAGTTCGGCCAGAGCAAACATCAATCTACCGGCATCAGGCGCAGTAGTTCTAATATTGTCCAGTGTATGTGCGGTTTAAGTCTTGTAATTTGCCTGTCACGTCCGCGGTCACACCTTCCCGAATGGATCAGGACGATACACGTGCCTCAACGCAGGTCTTCCAGGAGGTAGCAAGATGTTCGAATTCAAGACGCAGGCCATGGGGGCGGCTGCGATCGCCGCAATGGTCCTTTCCGTAATGACTGTTTCCACCGCACAGGCTCGCGATGTCCTTTACAGGATGGGAGGAACGATCATTGTCGAACGTGGCGTGAAACAAGTTCAGGTGAACCGGCGCATTGTCGTTCATCCTGGCGACCGCATATTCGTGCACCGCGCGTCGCATGGAAAGCTGCGGTTCGCTGACGGCACTGTTGCAACCTTGGTCTCCGGCCACGCCGACGTTTTCAAAGTATGTCGCCGCAACGAAAAGCGCGGTTACTGCGTTTACAAGGGCCGCTGAGACGACAAGTCCTGTCAGGGGCCTGTGCGGTTTATGCGCAATTGCGAGAGGCTTGGTCGGGGTAACCGGTCAGACCTCCCGATCAGGAGGTGACGTTGGTTCCCTTTCTGCCCGGGGCGGCGCCGGGAACTGGGCAGTCCTGAGAGTCGTGCAGATTGGACGAACCCTTTCACTCATTCATCAGGTTCGGCAGATAGAGCGAGATTTCGGGAAAGGCGATCAACAGTGCCATGATCAGCACTTCACAGGCGAGGAACCAGCCGACCCCGCGAAAAATCGTTTCCAGGCTGATCTCGTCGCCGACAACGCTCTTGACGACATAGACCTGGAAGCCGACAGGCGGCGTCAGAAGGCCGATTTCGAGATATTTGACCACCAGCACGCCAAGCCAGATGAGATCCAGCTGCAGGCGCTCGAACATCGGCAGCAGAATTGGCAGCGTCAACAGCAGAATGCCGAGCGGATCCAGAAACATTCCCAGCACGAGATAGATGAGAGACGTTCCGATCACCAGCAGCAGCGGGTCCAGGGACCAGACTTCCATCAGGTTGCCCATATAGGTGGGAACGCCGGCCAGGGCCATGAAGTGTGACAAGAGGATTGCGCCGACCGCCACGAACAGCAGCCGGGACGTTGCACTGGCTGCCTCTATCACGGAGGCCTTGACAATCTTCCATGTCAGCTGCCCCTGCGTGCTAACTATTATGAACGCCAGCGCAGCGCCGAAAGCGCCAGCCTCCGTTGGTGTGACCGCGCCGGAATACAATCCGCCGATGATGCCGACGATCAGCAAGATCATCGGCCAGACCGGCCCGAGCGAGCGTAGTTTCTCGCCTATTGGAACGACCTCGTCTGTAGCAGGGGCGAGTTTCGGATTCAGCTTGCAGCGGATCAGGATCATGGCCGCATAGACGAATGCGGTAAGCAGGCCGGGCAGGATGCCGGCGATAAGCAAGCGTGTGATCGATTGCTCCGCAAAGATACCATAGAGTATGAACAGGATGCTGGGCGGGATCAGCGCGCCCAGTGTGCCGGCGCTGGCGACGACGCCGGTTGCGAGTGCCTTGTCGTATCCGGCCTTCAGCATCTCCGGAATGGCTATCCGCCCCATCGTGGCGGAGGTGGCGACGCTCGATCCGGATGCGGCTGCAAAACCGGCGCAGGCGAAATTGGTGGCGACCGCGAGCCCGCCGGGCAGGCGTCCCAGCCATACGCGAGCAGCCTTGAACAGGTGGCTGCTGATGCCGGAATTGTGCATCACCGAGCCCATAAGAATGAACATCGGGATGGCGGAGAGTTCCCATCCGGCTGCGAAATCGTAAGGGATCGAGCGCAATGTGCCGACGGCAACCGATACGTCGCGCAACATCGCGATGCCGGTCAGCGAAACCAGCCCGAGCGCAACACCGATTGGCGTGCGCAGCGCCAGCAACAGCAGGACGACTGCAATTCCGGCAAAGCCTATTGCAACTGGTGACACGCCATTCTCCCCCGGGACTTTTCGTTCATTGTTGCGATGCGGTCTGTCATGACTACGTTGCAGCGCGAGGCTGCATTGCGGCCCGGATGTCCTTCAGCAGCTGCAAGGCAACGCTGATGCCCATGACGGCGCAACCGGCCGGAATGAACCAGCGGCCAGGCCAGACGATAAGATAACCGTTGCCTGTTTCCTGCAGTTCGCCATCGAGCGTCGTCGTTACGGCCTCTTCACCCGCGTACCAGGTGATCAGTAAAACCCAGATCAAGGTAAGGATGCCTACGAAAACATTGAGCCGCGCGCGCGCGGGCGGTTTCAGGTTCTGGGTGAACAGTTCGACACAGATGTGACCCTCACCGCGCGCAATATAGGCTATCGGCAGGAAGACCAATGCGACCATGTAATAGAACTGCACCGTTTCCTGGGTGGCGGGCATTGGTACATGGAAAACATATTTGCCAATGGCCTCTGCCGTAACATGTATCATCATCAGAATGACGGCAAGACATGCGAGCAGCATGGCAGCATCGCTGAAGAATTTGGCCAGCCTGTCGAGCAGTCCGGACGACGCTTGTCCGGCAGCTGCGTTTTGCGCATCGGTTTGTCCGGAACGGTCCATGGTTTCCC
>JAPOIA010000098.1:5422-9512 GCA_029979185.1 Alphaproteobacteria bacterium
ATGTTTGCACTTTTTGTAACATAGTGCGACCGTGGGGACCAGAGGCGCCGGTATTATGCGTCCCGGTCAAAGGCGGTACTTGCAGCGAAATATTTAACGTGTTAAATTAAATCCGATCGGCGAAGCGGAGCCCTTCTTGGCGGAGTGGCAACCGGACTGTTGCAGGTCGTGCAGGTCATTGCAGGTCAGGGAGAAGGGTATGCCGCATTTTCTTATCGAATATTCCCGCAACCTCGAAGAGGATGTGGACATGCAGGCTCTGTGCGAAACTGTGCGCGAAGCGGCGCTTGCAACCGGCGTGTACCCACTGGGTGGAACGCGCGTGCGGACGCATCCCTGCGGTCATTGGTCGATAGCCGATGGCGGGCGCAACCATGCCTTCCTGCATATGATGTGCCGGATGGGTGAAGGCCGCTCGGAAGAGACCCGCAAGGAGGCTGGCGAAGCTGTATTTGCGGCTCTGGAAGGTTTTCTCAAGCCAGTGTTCGAGAAACGCACTTTCGCGCTGTCCTTCGAAATTTGCGAAATCGACGAGCGATTTTCGTGGAAGGCCAACAATATTCACAAGGCGCTAGCCAGCGCTGCACAATAGGCAGGCGCCTTTTCTGAGGAATTTTGGGGAAACATTCATGGCCAATGATAATGCAAGATTTGCAACTGTTAGGGCTGGAGGAAAGCGGCGCTGGGGGCTGGTGCGGGACGATGGCTTTGCCGACCTGTCGGCGCGCCACAGCGAGTTTGCCTCGCTGAAAGAGGTGATCGAAGCTGGCGCACTTCAGCGGCTTGCGGAAAAGGGCACGGGGCAGGCAGCTGACTTCGCTATCGGTGACCTGACCTATGAGATTCCGATCGCAGCGCCGCAGAAGATCATCTGCGTCGGAGTCAACTATCCCGACCGCAACGCGGAATACAAAGACGGCCAGGCAGCGGCCAAATATCCCAGCATCTTCTCGCGATTTCCCACGTCTTTCACGGGCCACGAGCAGCCGTTGATCCGCCCGCCGGAATCGGAACAGCTCGATTATGAGGGCGAGGTAACTCTGATCATTGGCAAGGCTGGCAGGCGTATCGCCGAGAAGGACGCACTCGACCATGTTGCAGCAGTGACGCTGTGCAACGAAGGGACAATCCGCGATTGGCTGCGGCATTCGAAATTCAATGTCACGCAGGGAAAGAACTTCGATCGTACAGGTTCCATCGGGCCGTGGATAGTTCCCTTCGCAGGAGAGGAGCAGATCGCAGACATCCGGCTGACGACCAGAGTCAATGGCGAGGTCCGTCAGGATGACCGTACCTCGCGGATGATCTACAATTTCCGGTTCCTCATTTCCTACATTTCGACATTCGCGACATTAGCGCCAGGCGATGTAATCGTCACTGGAACACCCACGGGCGCCGGTGCGCGGTTCGACCCGCCGATCTGGCTGAAGCCAGGCGATACAGTTGAAATTGAAGCCGAAGGGATCGGCGTTCTGCGCAACCCGATTGTGGACGAAAAAGTCTAGGGAGAATTCATGCTAGCGGACAAGGACATCATTGTCGCTGCGAGAAAACTCGATGCGGCGGAGCGGACCCGTAAACAGATACGCATGCTTTCGCTTGAATATCCCGGCCTCGACATGCCTGGAGCCTATGCAATCCAGAACGCATGGGTGGACATCAAGGTTGCGGCCGGGCGTGTCATCAAGGGGCACAAGATAGGCCTGACATCGAAGGCGATGCAGAATGCTCTGAATATCGACATGCCGGATTCCGGCGTGTTGTTCGATGACATGTTCTTCCAGGATGCCGGTGATGTTCCTACCAAGCGTTTCATTGAAACGCGCGTTGAGGCGGAACTGGCATTCGTTCTGAAGTCGAAGCTGAGCGGACCCAACTGCACTGTATTTGATGTGCTTAACGCCACTGACTATGTGACGCCGGCGCTGGAGATACTGGATACGCGCATTCTGCGTGTCGATCCGGAGACAAAGGCAACGCGTACGGTGTTCGACACTATCTCCGACAATGCTGCCAATGCAGGTATTGTATTAGGCGGCCGTGCTTTCAAGCCAGGCGATACGGATATGCGCTGGGTTGGCTCGATCGTTTCGCGCAACGGCAAAGTCGAGGAGACCGGATTGGCGGCGGGTGTGTTGAACAATCCCGCGATGGGCATCGCATGGCTGGCGGACCGCATGCATGAGTATGGCAAGGTGCTGGAGCCGGGGCAGGTGGTTCTTGCCGGTTCCTTTATCCGGCCAATTGAAGCACGCAAGGGCGATACGATTGTTGCTGACTACGGGCCGTGGGGCACTGTCAGCTGTTATTTTGCATGAGGATAAAATGCCGGCACCTGTAAATTCATTCAAGGCAGCACTGAAAGCAAAGCAGCCGCAGGTCGGCTTCTGGCTGGCGCTTGCCAACCCCTACACGGCGGAACTCTGCGCCGGTGCGGGTTTCGATTTTCTGGTTTTCGACGGCGAGCATGCGCCAAACGATGTACCGACCCTGTTGTCGCAGCTGCAGGCCGTTGCCCCCTATGGCGCTGCGCCGGTGCTGCGCCCGCCCGTGGGGCAGACCCATCTCATCAAGCAGTTCCTTGATATCGGTGGCCAGAACATTCTCGTGCCTATCATCGAAACGGCAGAGCAGGCTGCAGAGATGGTGGCGGCCGTCCGCTATCCACCGAATGGTGTGCGCGGCGTTGCAACGCTGACGAGGGCCTCGCGCTTTGGGCATATTTCGGACTATCTGGCGACGGCTGACGAACAGATTTGCCTGATGCTGCAGGTGGAAACGAAGCGCGGGCTGGAAAATCTCGATGAAATTCTGAAGGTTGACGGCGTCGATGGCATTTTCATCGGCCCATCGGATACCGCTGCGGCTTTGGGGCACCTCGGCAATCCGGGCCACCCGGACGTGCAAGCGGTTATCGAGGATTGCTTCAGGCGCATTCTTGCTGCCGGGCGCGCGCCGGGTGTTCTCATGGTCAACGAGGAAACAGCGAAGCGCTATCTGGAACTGGGCGCCCTGTTCGTTGCGGTGGGAACCGATGTCGGCGCACTGATGCAGGGGGTTTCGGGCATTGCGGAGCGCTTCGGCGTGCGCCGGCCGCCTGTTTGATATCGTTTGATGTGACGGAAAGGTCGGGACGATGGGCAAGATAGTTTTGGCTGCGAAGATTACGCATGTTCCCTCGCTGCTGATTTCCGAGCGCGAGGGGCCGCTGAAGGGATTGCGGGAAAAGCCGATCAATTCGCTTAAGGAGATCGGCCGCCGCGCCCGCGAGCGCAAGGTGGACACGTTCGTCGTTTTCGACATGCACTGGATGTCGAACTTTGGCTTTCACATCAATGCGAACGCGGTGCACAAGGGTGTCTATACCAGTAACGAAGCGCCGCACATGATCCAGAATATGGAATATGAGTATCGTGGCAACCCGGCGCTGGGCGACGCTATCGCCAGGCACGGGCAGGCGATGGGACTCGACATCCTCTCGCACCAGGTGCCGACATTGCCGTTGGACTACGGCACCATCGTTCCCATGCACTACATGAACCAGGATGGGGGCATGAAGGTCATCTCGCTTGCGGCCAACCTCTTCGCAACCGTTGAACAGAACCGGCAGGTCGGCGAGGCGGTGCGGCTGGGTATCGAGGAATGCGAAGGAAATGTTGCGCTGCTGGCCAGCGGATCGATGTCGCATCAGCTGATCAGCGCCAGCGAAACAGGCGATAGCCAATGGGACAAGATGAGCACGGAATTCAACCGGCAGGTCGATTTGCGGGTCCTGGAATTGTGGAACGAAGGACGCTACGCCGAATTCGTAGCGATGCTGCCGGAATATTCGTGCCTGTGCAAAGGCGAGGGCTTGATGGGCGACACGGCGATGCTGTTCGGGGCGCTCGGCTGGGACCAGTATCACGGCAAGGCCGAGCAGTTGTGCGATTATTTCGCCTCCAGCGGCAGCGGTCAGGTTACGGTTGATTTCCATGTGTAATATTTGCCGCTGACCGAAGGACCGGCGCAATGCGATCGCTTGATCATTCTCTGCCTTTGATGCTGCTGCGCGCTCGCGAAGCCGTGATGGAGCATTTCCGTCCGCATC
>JAPOIA010000099.1:0-279 GCA_029979185.1 Alphaproteobacteria bacterium
AACCGGTCTTGAGGAGAAGGTGCTGTGAGCGAGCAAGGCAATAGTGCTGTAATCGATGCCCGCACGAAGAGTTCCAGAAGCGGATGGAAGTTGTTTCGTGCAAGGATAGGACGTTTCGACGAAACGGCCGATCGCAGGACGATGGACGAGCTGGCGTGCTGGGTCGAAAATACCTATGCTGAGGAAGTGAGGGCGCGTTCCTCGAAGCACGAATATATCCGGCATTTGCCTGCGGATATAATCGCAAAAATGGATCAGCTGCGCTACAATGAAGTCATC
>JAPOIA010000099.1:289-9487 GCA_029979185.1 Alphaproteobacteria bacterium
CCGGCAGATTCGGTCATTACGCCGATGAAGCATACGGACGAGTTGTACATCTCGCATTACAACAAGGACTTCGGCGGCGATCACGGCCTGTTCACCAAGCACTACGACGGCAACCTGCGCTTCATGCCGATCGGGTCCGTTGTACGCTCGCTGATCTATCTGCAGTCGGTTGGCACTTACAAGGTGGTGTTCGGCGACAGCCGGGTCGAGAAGGCCTTCGAAACCTATGATTTCGGCATTCTGGATTTTCATCGCGAGCTGCACTGGGTCGATGGAGAGTTCAACCCCGAAGACAAACAGCGCATCCTGCTCAAGTGCAATTATCTCGTGGCGCCGAAGAACGCACTCTGGATCACGAAGGCCCTGCTGGCGGCTAATACAGGATTCTTCTATGTCGTGAAGGCTGCGATGGAATATTCCAAGAGCCCGAAGACGCCTGCCCAGCGCGTTGTCGGCTATGCCTGCAATATCATGCGGCTATTGAACAACATCCACCCGGTGGTGCCGCTGGCGTTGATCGCGGTTCTGCTTGGACTGGGCGTATGGGGGCTGGTGCATCTGCTTCTGTAGCAGCAACCTACCGCGCCGTTCACCGGTTTGCCGATAACGCTTCGGCCATGGATTCGAGAACGAAGTCAGCCGCGTCCGCCAGTGCATCGTACATGTCGGGACGGGCGCGGGCACGCGCCTGTGCGGCAACCACGGCAGAACCTATGCAGGATCCTGCGAGCTCGGCAATCGTATCCGCCAGGGCTTCGTCCGGCCCCGGTTTTGCGGGGCCGATCTGCATGAGATAGCGGCCGCGCTTGTGCCAGTGCGCCTCAAACGGAAGCATCGCCAGTTCCGAGGCGTCTTTTGCGTCGGTCAATTTGAATACCGCGCCGGTATGGGTGCCGTAGTCGATGGCGCCCAGGTGAAGCGTCACGGCGCGGCCATCAATTGTCACATTGCGCGTGACTTCAAATTCGCGAATGTCCGGAGTCGGGTGGAAATCCTTGACCATGTTCAACTCACACTTGCCTGCAGCCATTCGTGCACGACGGCCGCGATATTGTCCGAATTCTTCTCGATCATCAGCATGTGGCCGGTGCCGGTGATGCCGCGGTCCTTCAGATAGATGTGGTCGACCGCCACGCCGGCCTGTTCCAGGAATTGCGTCGTGCAATGATCGTATGGCGCGTGATAGCTAGCCTCGGCGGTCAGCATGACGATTTTCACTTGTGCGAGGTTCGGCAGTTTTCGCGCAGGCTCGGCCTGTTTCCAGCAGCAGACGCATTCGGGCATTTGCGGCTTGTCTTCGCGCGTCCATTCAAGCTTTTCGCCATCCCTCAGTGGCGGGTCCCATATCAGTTGCACATCGCCAAGGCCGGAGATTTTCCAGCGGCCGGTATCCTCGAACCAGTCCGGCGCGCCGAGATTGCCGATATCGCGCACCGGCGGGCCGTTCGGTTCCAGCGCCACAAGTGCCTTCACAAGCCCGGGACGCCGGTCTGCGACTGTCCAGCCGAATGCGCCCGATTGCGAATGTACGACGAGGATGGCGGGGCCGATCTTGTCGAGTAGGGCTACCAAAGCATCGCTGTTCAACTCCTGCTGGCGCGCATAGCTGGCGAGCGATGGATTTTGCGAGGAGATGAACTGGTCGAACACCGGATCGCCAGGTTTCGCATCGCCAACCCATTGGTCGTGACGGGCGCCCTGCGGCCAGTCGACATGCCGCTCCGGCGCGATGAAGCGGCGGGTGGCGTAATCGCGGTTCAGTGGCGCCAGTTCCCCGTCGGCCGGATTGTTGTGGGGCGAACGGCCGCGCGCCACCTGATCGACCACATAGGTGGCATAACCGCGGCGCAGGAAGAATTGCGCCCAGCCCTCGCGCCCATCCGGCGTACCGGTCCAGTTGGTGCCGTTTTGCTGTCCGCCGTGGACAAAAACCAGAGGCCACGGGCAGCTACGTTGTTCGGGAATCTGGAACTCGACATACATCTGGCCGGTCACCGGTTTGCCCGGCAACGTCTCGTCATAGGCCCCGCCGGCATAGAACCAGCCCTGCTGTGCGATGACCAGCGGTTCCTTTCGGTCCGTCGTCTGCATGTGCCTCCCCGTTGGCTTGTCGTGTGTCGTCACGGTTTAAGTGGAAACACGATCATCAACATTGGAACCGATACCAGCAAGACAATTATTTCCAGCGGCAGGCCCATGCGCCAGTAATCGGAAAACTTGAAGCCGCCGGGGCCCATGATGAGCGTGTTGTTCTTGTGTCCGATAGGCGTGAGGAACGCGCAGGAGGCGGATATCGCAACACCCATGAGGAAGGTATCGGGATTGACCTGCAGTTTCTGCGCCAGATCTATGGCGATCGGCCCGGTGATGATCATGGTAGCGAAATTGTTGAGGACATCCGACAGGGTCATGGTGACGACCATCATCGCAACAAGGGCGACAACAGGCGCGTAGTTCTGGGTAAGGGCGGAAATCTGCTGGGCGATGAGCGCCGTGCCGCCGACCCGGTCGAAAGCCTCGCCGATCGGCAGCAGGCAGGCCAGCATCACGACCACCGGCCATTCGATCTTGGCGTAGAATTCGCGTGCCGGAACGAGCCCGAGTGCTGCATAGGCGGCGACGGCGATAGCAATGGCGATGGTGAAATCGACGATCCCGGTTGTCGCCAGCACCAGTGCGCCGAGAAACAGGCCGATCACCAGCAGGACGTTCTTCATCACGACAGGCGCAACATTGACCCGGTTGATGCCGATCAATCCGAGCGAGTCCAGGGTACTGATCGAGCGGGCGGCCTGGCCGGTCAGCAGCAGGGTGTCGCCGGGCTGGATGATCTGGCTGCGTACATCGCCACCCGCTACACGCCCGGCGCGCGATACGCCAAGAAGCACGACACGGAACCTGTCGCGCAAGCCGACACCACGTGCCGAACGACCGGCAAGCCGGGAATCGGCGCGTACGACCGCCTCGAGGATTTCCGGCGCTGCTTCAGCCAGCTCCTTGCGGCGTTCGTCCTCAGTGTTCCCCGCATCGTCCTGGGAGGCCTTGTCGCTGCCTTTTGATGCTTCGCCGGATGAGGCCGCCTTTTCCTCTCCGGCTCCGTCCTTTTCCTTCGTCTTCTCGATGTGCTGAAGTCCTGAGGACTTGATGAACGCGCCTATGGCCGTGCTGGCGCCTTCCACCACCAGAATGTCGCCATCCTGCAGGACGATCCAGCCGCCCCGCAGAAGATGCCCGCTGCTCTTGCGCCAGACCCCCACCAGCAGCACGTCGCTGGCACGCGCCGTTTCCTCGAGCGATCCGATTGCCTTGCCCGACAGTTCTGAGCCCTCCGGTAGCTGCAGTTCCGCCTGGAAGGATGCCGGTTCGAGCAGGCTGGCGGCCGCATCGCCGCGCGCCGGCACCAGCCGCCAGCCGATCAGGGCAACGAACAGCAGTCCGACAATGGCGACTGTCAGCCCGACCGGGGTGAATGCGAACATGCCGAACGCTTCGCCCAGCTTTTCCTTGCGGATGGCTGCCGCGATGATGTTGGGCGGCGTACCAATCAGCGTCACCATGCCGCCCAGAATCGTAGCGAAGGCCAGCGCCATCAGCGTCTTGCTCGGCGGCCTGCCGGCCTTGCGAGCTGCCTGAATGTCGAGGGGCATCAGGATCGCCAGCGCCGCCACGTTGTTGATCACTGCCGACAGTGCGGCAGCAAGTCCACTGGTGATTGCGATATGCACCGGGACGGACCGGCCCTCCTTCATGACCTTGGAGGCCAGCAGTCCCAGTGCGCCAGAATTCTCGAAAGCGCGTGAAGCCACCAGCACAAGCGCAACAACAACCACCGCATGATTGGAAAATCCGCTGAACGCATCGTCCTGGGGGACAAGGCCGAGCAGAACGGCAATCATCAGGCCGCCCGCTGCGACCAGATCGTGCCGGAACCGGCCCCACAGGAGCATGACCAGGATCAGTCCAAACAGGGAAAACAGTAGAATTTGGTCCGTGGTCATGCAGATTTCAAGATTTGTGTTTATTTACAATATTTTATATTCATTTCATGTTGGCGGGGCAGGGTATTGCACTGGCGCCAAAGAGCATCAACGGCGTAACCGGGTGCCGGGCAAAGTGTAAGAACCTGAACTGGCTTGGCAACCCCGCTGCTCTTTGGTTTCGCGCCATGCTTGCCTATCCTGCTTGCGGCGTTTAGGGGAGAAACACATAGGTCCGCCTCCGTAGCGGCTTTGTCTTGACCGCCCGGTCCGGGCTATTCCGGGCGCGCCGCTGTCTTTGAGCGGTACAATGCTCTATCGAGGCAGTTGTTCCACCATGGCATATACCGCATGACCAGTGACACTTCCCAGGATCGCGCCACCAGCGTGTCGATACTGCGCCGGCTGGTGCAGGAGCACGGTCGCGATCATGTCTGGGCCTATGCCGGGGCAGCGGTTTTGCTGACGCTGGCGGCAGGGGCGACCGCGCTTTCCGCCTATCTGCTCAAGCCGGTCGTTAACGGCATGGTTGCCGGAACCGATTTCAAGCAATTGCGGATGCTCGCCTGGGTGGTCGCCGGGCTGTTCACTGCCCGCGGTATTGTCACCTTCCTGTCGATCCTGATCCTGGCGCGCACAGGTAACCGTATCGTTGCCAATGTGCAGCGGCGGCTGTTCGATCATCTCGTCCGCCAGGACATGCAGTTCTTCCACGAACATCATTCGACGGAATTCATGACGCGGCTGTCCTATGCGGCCGGGACCGTGCGCGATACGCTACAGGCGCTGATCCTCTGTTTCAGCCGTGACATGCTGACCCTGATAGGGCTGATCGCGGTGATGTTCTTTCACGATCCGCTGCTGGCCGGCATGTCGTTGGTGTTCCTGCCCGTCGGCGGCTACGTGCTCGGCAAGCTGATCGGGCGGATCAGGCGTTCGGCACGGCGCTCCTATGACGGGGCGGGCCAGATCATGCAGATCATGCAGGAAACCGTGCTCGGCAGCCGCATCGTGAAGTCCTTCAATCTCGAAGATCAGATGCGCAAGCGGATGAACGGCGCCGTGCGTATCGTCGAGAAGGCAAGCAACCGCGTGGCCGCCAGCGTGGCGCTCTCCGGGCCGGTTTCGGATGCACTGGCCGGTATCGCCATCGGCGCGGTGATTTTCTACGGCAGCTGGCGTATTTCCATTGGCGGGGCCGATCCGGGGTCTTTCTTTTCCTTCATTGCCGCCCTGCTGCTGGCCTACGATCCGGCGAAGCGGCTGGCGAAACTCAAACTGGATATCCAGAACGGGGTCACCGGCGCGCAGCTGATCTACAGTATCCTCGACCGGCCGGCTCGCGAGACGAGTGCGGCTGACAGTCCGGCGCTGAAACTGAGCGGCGGACGGGTCGAGCTCGATGGCGTGACCTTCAGTTACCGGCCGGGAGAAAAGGTGCTCGACGGCGTCAGTCTGGTCGCAGAACCGAACCAGACGACGGCGCTGGTTGGTCCGTCTGGCGGCGGCAAGTCGACGATCATCGGCCTGTTGCAGCGGTTCTACGTTCCACACAGCGGGACGATCGCCATGGACGGGCAGGACATTGCGAAGGTCGACCTGCAATCCCTGCGCGGGCAGATTGCCTTCGTGTCGCAGGACGTATTCCTGTTCGACGGTACGATCCGGGAAAATATCGCCTTCGGCCGGCAGGACGCCAGCGACGAGGATATCATCGCAGCGGCGCAGCACGCCTATGCGCATGAGTTCATCACGCGCTTTTCCAAGGGCTACGACACGAGCGTCGGCGAGAGCGGTGCACAATTGTCCGGCGGGCAGAAGCAGCGGATCGCTATTGCACGGGCGATGCTGAAGAACGCGCCGATCATCCTGCTGGACGAGCCGACGGCGGCGCTCGACTCCGAATCCGAGCGCATCGTGCAGCAGGCGCTGGATGCCCTGCGCGAAGGCCGCACGACCATCGTCGTGGCGCACCGGTTGCAGACCATCGTCAAGGCAGACCGTATTTTCGTCATCCAGGACGGCGGGGTCGTGCAGTCCGGCAAGCATGCCGATCTCGTGGCGCAGGAAGGCACCTACCGGACATATTTTTCCAGCCAGTTCGGCGAGAATACGGTGCCGATTGCGCCGCGTCCGGCGGCGGGCTGACAGCCCGGGCCGGTTGCAGATTGTCTATTGCATCGACTGCGGGGCCGGCGGCGCCATCATCTTCGGCGCGACCGGCCGTTCTTCGCGCGCCTTGCCCTTGATCGTACAGCCAAAGCCGATGGCCATCACGGTCACGATGGTCAGCCACCACAGTTGCAGCGTCGCCAGCCCGAAGATCGCGATGGTCAGGACGCAAGCGAAACCGGCCAGCATGAAAGGGGCCACCTGCGGCGGGGCGCGGCCGGCCATGACGAATGTGGCCAGCGTGGTGGCGGCCGCCGCGATGGCGCCGATCACGCCGAATTCGAACCAGATTTCGAACAGGATCGAGCGCGGGACATCAGGCGGCAGGGCGCCATTGATCAAGCCGCGAGGCAGGGTCTCCAGCCCATAGGCGGCTATCAGGCGCATGGGGTCGTGGTGAATGATCTGCGCCCACAGGGCCAGCGATTTGGTAAAGGACAGCGGCAGGCCAGGGATGGGGCCGAGTTTCTCTAACAAAAGCGGTAGCGCCGGTGCGGCGATGAACAGGAAGGCGGCGAGGACGCCAAGGGCAGACGCCAGCTTGGGCGGGTTCGGGCGGGCGATGGACATGACCAGGGCGCCCACGGCTATCCCGGTCAGCGCGGCGGGAATCCAGACCGCAACAGCGGCAATCGCCACGGCAACCGCCAGCGCGCCGGCAAAGGCCCAGCGTTCGCGCAGGGCGAGTGCGGCCAGCGCCGGCCATACCATCAGCACCAGACCGACGGCGGCGCGCTCCAGGGTCGTCGCTTCCAGCGGGCTGACTGGCAATGCTGCCGGCGTTACGATGGCCGCGACGGCCGCGATGGCGGTGGCTCCGGCCCCGATCGGCAGCAGGTTGAGATTGGACGTGCGGCTGAAGTTCGGCAGGTAGGTCAGCACGACGAAAGCCAGCAGCAGGGTCGCCATGGTCTTGAAGAATCGCTCGATCGCCGGTCCGGGAACCGGCGTCCAGAACAGCGACAGCCCGATCCACAGGATCAGGCACAGGGCGGCGACCAGTGCCGGCGAAAGCAGCGCCTTGCGGGTCTTGTGGAGGAGGCGGTGTCCGGGCATCAGCAGGGCGCCGGCGAGGATCAGCGCCGCGCCGATGGGCATCAGCGAAAACACGAAGCGCCGGGAATAGATTGCGACGACCGGCAGCGCGACCATGAGGATGCCCAGCCCGATGCGGACAAGAAGCGCTCCCGCCTTGCCTGCCAGTTCGTCCTGTTTTCTGGCCGATAGCGCCATAACCCGTCCGGTGCCGCGGGCATTGCCATACCCGGCGAAATTCCGCCGCGAAAAACCACTCTTTCGCAGCCTGAAGCGGGGACTATAGACTCTGGCGCTGCCGTTGACTGTGAGGCAAAAGCAACAGGGGTAAATTTATTGCCCGCCATGCGTGTTTTGACGGTATTCCGCGATCTTCAGTCGGTCGCCGTGGGGCGGCGCATGGCCTTGATCTTGCCGCGCTGCTTTTTTGCGTCCAGCCGCCGCTTCTTCGAGGCCAGCGTCGGTTTCGTCGCCTTGCGGATCGCGGGACGATGGGCGGCGCGGCGGATCAGCTCCACAAGGCGGTCGATGGCGTCCTGCCGGTTGCGCTCCTGGGTGCGGAAGCGGTCGGCAAACAGCACGATTTCGCCTTCCCGGGTCAACCGGCGTCCTGCCAGTTTCATGAGCCGCTCGCGGGTTTCGTCGGAGAAGGCGGGAGATCCGGCGGCGTTGAAGCGCAGTTCCACCGCCGTCGATACCTTGTTGACGTTCTGGCCGCCCGGACCGGAAGCGCGCACGAAATTCAGGCGAATCTCATCGTCTGCAAGGGCAATCGTGCGGGTTACCTGGATCATCGCTAGGTCCGCCTCAAGGGGCCGGAGACCGGGACTGCGGGACGTATCAGCCGATCACGGCATAGACGCCGTCGCCCTGAACCTCGACCTTGAAGGTCTTGATCGGGATGGAGCAGGGCGGCGCCATCGGTTCGCCGGTCTTTGCGTTGAAGGAGCCGAAATGCATCGTGCATTCGATTTCCTCGCCGATCAGGTCGCCTTCGGCCAATGAAGCAAGGCCGTGGCTGCAACGATCCTCGGTGGCGTAAAATTCGCCGTCGATATTATAGACGGCAATATCGCCCTCGGCCCGGTCGACACGTTTCACCGAACCCGGTTGAAGATCGGACGTCTTGCACAGGAACAGTAGATTGCCGTCTGCCAAGGGATTTCTCCGGAATTTTGCCGCCGGTCAAAACCTGCAGCCTGATTTGCTGGGACGAGTGTTGCCCCGATCTAGGATGAAAGTTCTTCGCGAGCAAGTGCGCAACGCTGGCGTATTGCTGCCGGTAGGCATATCTGTCCGGGCAGATGCGGTTTTAGCTCGATTTGACGGTTGACGGCGGCCCGTCTTCATCAGACAAGGCGGGTATAGAGGCGGGCAGCTTCCCGCATGAGGCAATCGCGGCACGGTTCGATCGCGACGTGAATATTTGCCGGGATGGATTGGCAACAGGCCGACCGGCCGTGAGGATAGAGGTAGGCCATGAGCACCAACGGAGCCGGAAACGGCAAAGTCAACGGTTCGTCCTTCGTGGTGGACGATCCGGAGAAAGGGACATTCCTGCTCGATCGCAAGGCGCTCGTTTCGCAGGATGTGCTTGAGACCGAAATCAGCAACATTTTCAGCAAATGCTGGATCTATGTCGGCCATTCTTCGGAAGTGAAGAATCCGGGGGATTTCCACACCCGCCGCGTGGCCGGCCGGCCGGTCATCTTCGGGCGCGACGCCAAGGGCAATGTCCGCTGCTTCTTCAACACCTGCCGCCATCGCGGTGCGCTGATCTGCACCGAGCGCAAGGGCAACCGCCGCCGCTTCAACTGCGTCTATCACGGCTGGATCTACAACAATACCGGCGAGCTGGCTCGCGTACCCGGCGACGAGGCCTATACGGATGCCTTCGACCAGTCGAAATTCGGCATGCGCGAACCGGCGCACTTCGACCAGTACAAGGACTTCTGGTTCCTCAACCTCGATCCGGATGCGCCTTCGTTGAAGGATTATCTGGGCAAGGCAACCG
>JAPOIA010000009.1:0-22907 GCA_029979185.1 Alphaproteobacteria bacterium
GACCGACCATGAATCACTTCGAATACCGCAATGGCGTCTTGCACGCCGAGGACGTCGATCTTCGTACGATCGCGGAAAGCGTCGGCACACCCTTCTATTGCTATTCGACGGCGACGCTGACTCGCCATTACACGGTGTTTCGAGATGCCTTTGCCGGTACGGACGCAATGGTCTGTTTCGCGATGAAAGCCAATTCCAACCAGGCGGTCCTTACGACGCTGGCGCGCCTGGGTGCAGGTATGGACGTTGTGTCGGGCGGCGAGTTGCGCCGCGCCGTCGCGGCGGGCGTACCGGGATCGCGCATCACTTTCTCAGGTGTCGGCAAAACTGCAGAAGAGATTACGTATGCGCTCGAGCAGGACATCTTCTGCTTCAATGTGGAATCGGAGCCGGAATTGCAGGCGATTTCCGACATCGCATCGGGTATGAACCGCACCGCGCCGGTTTCCGTTCGCGTCAATCCGGATGTCGATGCGAAGACCCATCACAAGATTTCGACCGGCAAGTCGGAGAACAAGTTCGGCATTCCCATCAGCCGCGCCCGCGAAGTCTATCGCTGGGCGGCAGGGCTTCCGGGGATCAGGATTGCCGGGGTCGACATGCATATCGGATCGCAGATCACCAATCTGCAACCGTTCGATGATGCTTTTGCGCTGCTGGCGGAATTTGTCGGCGCGTTGCGCGGCGACGGCCATCACATCGAGCACATCGACCTTGGCGGCGGGCTCGGCATTCCCTACCGGGATGGCGAGGATCCGCAAAGTTATCACCCGGAGAAATATGCCGCCATCGTCAAGCAGCGCACGCGGGACCTCGGCTGCAAGCTGATATTCGAGCCGGGCCGCCTGCTCGCCGGTAACGCCGGAATTCTGGTAAGCAAGGTCATCTATGTAAAGCAGGGAGACGGGCGCACCTTCGTCATTGTCGATGCGGCGATGAACGACCTGATCCGTCCTACGCTGTACGAGGCCCATCACGATATCCTCCCGGTTTTCGCCGGGCTGCGGAGCGGAGATCCGGCCATTGCCGATGTGGTGGGACCGGTTTGCGAGACCGGCGATTATCTGGCGCTCGGCCGCCTGCTGCCGCCGCTGGCCGCCGGCGACCTTGTCGCGGTGCTCTCGGCGGGGGCCTATGGCGCCGTCCAGGCGGGAACATACAATTCGCGCCTGCTGATACCGGAGGTCATGGTCAACGGCCCGGAATGGGCGGTAATCCGGCCGCGTCCCAGCTATGAAGACCTGATCGGCCTTGACCGTTTGCCGCAATGGCTCGCCTGACCGGGGTTTCGGTCGTGCTTGCCTCGCCTCACAAGTGACCAATTATTAACATTGATTGGAAGCACGTCCGTGCTAGCCTATGTAATGGCTGGATAGGGCGCGTGGATCATAAGAGGCGCTACAATTTCGTAACAGGCCTGATTGTACGGTCTCTTTGTCGATCCCCGTGTGTAGATATGACGTGTTCCCGGGGTGGCCGAGCGGCGAAGAGCGCCG
Source organism: Alphaproteobacteria bacterium (assembly GCA_029979185.1). Taxonomy (GTDB): domain Bacteria; phylum Pseudomonadota; class Alphaproteobacteria; order Rhizobiales; family Beijerinckiaceae; genus Terripilifer. Next base: position 1,497 of record JAPOIA010000009.1, read on the forward strand.
ATCGGTCGTGACGGAAACCGTGTTTCGCCAGGAGCGCGATTTGGAAACCGGTTCACATTCTCGCGATCAGGAATCTCCTCGCGACCAGAATTCTTCCCGTGGAAGGCGCGCCAAAGGCAGCGATGCCGGTTACATCCTTAACCGTCTTGTTTCGCAGGCGCGGCTGGCGCTCACATGGGAGCGGCTGTGGCCGCGGCTGGTACCGGTCATCAGCCTTGCCGGCATATTCCTTGCGATCTCATGGCTCGGCCTGTGGATCAACGTTCCGCGCTGGGGCCGAATGGTCGGGCTGGGTTTGTTCGGCCTCGCATTCCTTGCCTTGCTGTTTCCCTTCCGTCTGTTGCGCTTGCCGTCGCGGGCGCAGTCGCTGGCGCGCATCGATCGCGATTCCCATCTGGCCCATCGCCCCGCTTCCACCCTCGACGACCAGTTGGCCAATGCGCCGGAGAGCTCCTCGCCTGAAACGCGGGCGCTGTGGCGCGTTCATATGCGCCGCGCGCAGGAAACAGCCGGAGCGCTGAAGGTCGGGCTTCCTGCTCCCCATGTAGCGGGCATCGACAAATATGCCCTGCGCGGCGGTGTGCTGATGCTGGTCGTGGCTTCGGCTTTCATCGCCGGGCAGGAAAAATATCCCCGCCTCATGGCGGCCTTCGACTGGCAGACGAAAGGGTCAGTCAGCCAGGGCTTCCGGATGGATGCCTGGATTGATCCGCCGGCATATACCGGCCGGCCGCCGCTATTGCTGCGCGCCAAGACCGTCGAAGGTGTCACCGAGGAGATACGGCAAACGGTCCGCGCGCCCGTGGGCTCCTTCGTCCTGGTCCGCGCCTCTGAAGGCGCTGGCGTCAGTGCCGAGGTTACCGGCGGGCTGGCCGTTCCGGAAAAGCCGAAAGCCGAAAAGAGCGCCGGAGACAAGCCAGAAGCCAGCAAGGATGGCGGCAAGGAAACCGCCGCTCGCAAACCCTCGGACAATCCTGTGCGGGCGCCGCGCGGCGTCGCTGCCGCTTCGCAGGATCAGGCCGACCAGGTCAAGCGCTGGAAACTGTCGGGCGACGGCACTCTCGTGCTGCGCCGTCTGGGCCGCGTCGTAGCGACCTACACGATTACCTCCATCCCCGACAAACCGCCGGAAATCGCGCTGGTCGGCGAGCCGCGCAACGATGTGCGCGGATCCATGACGCTGCGTTACAAGGTCAAGGACGACTATGGCATCCTGTCTGCCGAGGCGATCTTTTCAGATCCGCGCGTGAATGGCCGCGTCCTGTCGGGTCGTCAATTGTATCCGGCGCCGAAGATGCTGCTGGCATTGCCTGCAGGCGCCGGGGGGGCGGGTGAAGCTGAAACCGCCAAGGACCTGTCCGAACATCCATGGGCCGGCGCCCAGGTGAAGATGGTGCTGGTCGCCCGCGACGAAGGCGGCAATACCGGGTCCACGCAGGCGAAATACATCCTGCTGCCGCAGAAGGTTTTCGTGAAACCGCTGGCCCGGGCGCTTGTCGAGCAGCGGCGCAAGCTCGTCATGGCTCCCGATAACCGAAAGCCTGTGGAAGTGGCTTTCGACGCGCTGATGATTGCGCCGGAAGAATTCGGAACTGATCCCGGCATCTATCTCGGCCTCTACACGATCAAGAAGCGGCTGGAGAGCGCCTCCAATGACGAGGATCTGAAGGGCGTTGCCAACTTCATCTGGAAAATGGCGCTGCGGCTGGAAGAGGGCGATCTGTCCGACGCCCAGCGGGCCTTGCGCGAGGCGGCGCAGGCGCTGCGGGATGCGCTCAAGCGCGGTGCATCGGAAGAAGAGATCAAGCGGCTGATGCAACAGTTGCGCGCCGCGATGGACCGCTTCCTGCGCGAGTTCGCCGAACAGCAGATGCGCACCCAGAACAACCGGGACGCGCGCAACCAGGACCAGATGAGCCGCGACAGGATGCTGACGCAGCGCGACCTGCAGAACATGCTCGACCAGATGGAACGCATGGCGCGCAACGGCCGGACGGCTGACGCCCAGCGCATGCTCGACCAGATGCAGCAGATGCTGGAGAACCTGCGTTCGGCGCGCCGCAACGGCCAGCAGAATTCCAGGGGCCAGCAGATGAACCGGGCCATGAACGAACTCGACCGGATGATGCGCGAGCAGCAGCGGTTGCGCGACCAGACCCATCGTGAAGGCCAGCGGCAGGGTGGTTCACGGCAGCAGCAGCGCGAATCGCTGCAGCAGCAGCAGGATGCATTGCGCCGTCAACTCGAGCAGCTGCAAAGGCGCATGCAGCAGTTCGGCATGCAGCCGAACCAGGGCATGCAGCAGGCGGAGCGCGAGATGCGCAACGCACAGGGGCAGATGGGCAAGGGCCAGCGCGGAATGGGGCCGGCCACGGAAGCCCAGCGCCGGGCCATGGAAGGCCTGCGCCAGGGCGCCCAGCAGCTTGCCCAGCAGATGCAGCGGCAACGCGGTCAGGGTCGTCAGGCCGGTCAGGGCGATCCTTTCGGCCCGCCGTCGCGCGATGCGGCCAATCGCGATCCGCTCGGACGCGAGCAGCATCACCGCGGTGACAATTCCCGTTCGCTGTATAATCCGCCGGGCGCCGATCCCGCGCAGCGGGCGCGGCAAATCCTTGAGGAATTGCGCCGCCGCCTGAGCGATCCGGCGCGACCGACGATCGAGCTGGATTATCTCGAACGATTGCTGCGAAAATACTGATGCCCTCGGCATCGATCGCTTCCGCGCCAGCTGCGCTGCGATGACGCATGAAAGCATGCGGAAAGCCTTATGGATTTGGCTGCCGCATGCGGTATATGACCAACGACAATCGATCCCGCACAGTTGATGTGTGGCGCAACCGCTTCCGTGCGGCGGCCCGATCACGCGCCGGTCCTGAATAGATCTGCCGCGTATTTGAAAGAATTCCCAATGCCGCAAACATCCAGCCTTCTCGTCATGGTTTCCGTCGGCGCAGTCGCCGTAGTCCTTCTGCTCGGCCTTCTCAACATGGTGCGCGGAGGCAGCGCAAACCTGTCGCAGAAACTCATGCGCTGGCGGGTCGGTTTGCAATTTCTGGCGATCATTGTGATCATGGGCGTGTTGTGGGCGCGCAGCTGAGCGCGGAACCCAGGCTTTCAACGCGGACGCTTGTGCCAGCCTCCAACCGAAAAGGAAGACGCCAGTGGTTGTTCTCAACCGGATTTACACGCGTACCGGCGATGACGGCACGACTGCGCTGGGCAGCGGCGAGCGGCGCCCCAAGTTCGACCTGCGCATCGAGGCCTACGGTACGGTTGACGAAACGAACGCCTGCATCGGTGTGGCGCGGCTTTCGGCTGCGCTAGAGGATGCAGATGTCAATGCCATGCTTGGCCGAATCCAGAATGACCTGTTCGACCTTGGTGCGGACCTGTGCACGCCCGATACCGGGGCGAAACTGAAATACGAGCCCCTGCGCGTGGTTGCGGCGCAGGTCGACCGGCTGGAAGCGGAAATGGACCGGCTGAACGCCGATCTCCAGCCCCTGCGCTCGTTCGTGCTGCCCGGAGGAACAGCGGCGGCGGCGGCCCTGCATGTGGCCCGGACGGTTTCGCGCCGGGCCGAGCGCCTCATTGTCCATCTTGCACAGACCGAGCCAGTCGGCGAACCTGCCCTGAAATACATGAACCGTTTGTCGGATTTCCTGTTTGTCGCTTCGCGATATCTAAACAACAGGGCCGGTGGCGATGTATTGTGGACGCCGGGCCAGAACCGCTGAACGGTTGCCGGGCACGCCGGAGCGGGAACGGGCCAGGACGCACGACAGGGGGCGAACGTGTTTTTACCTCTCCATGACGGGCTGGCGCTCAGGCATCTGGAACGGGCGATCGTCACGATCCTGATCGTGGTCGCGAATATCGCAATCTTCGCTGCCGAAACCGCCGGAATACTGGGACCGGCCAGCAAGGTCGATGTCGGTCTTGGGCTGATCCCTGCCGTGATTACTGGGAAAGCCGTCGTTTCGCCGGAACTGGCCGTGGTGCCTTCATTTCTGACGCCTGTCACCAGCATGTTCCTGCACGGCGGATTTTTTCATCTAGCCGGCAACCTGATGTTCCTGTGGGTGTTCGGCGACAATGTGGAAGACGCCATGGGGCACCTGCGGTTTGCCGCCTTCTACCTTGTCTGCGGAGTCTGCGCCGGCCTCACCTATGTCTACATGTTCCCGGATTCGCGCAATCCGCTGATCGGCGCTTCGGGAGCCATTTCCGGCGTAGCGGCGGCCTATCTGCTGCTGTATCCGCGATCGCGGGTGTTCGGCCTGTTGCTGAACTGGATACCGGCGCGGGCGCCCTCGGTGAGTCTTATCGGTCTGTGGGTCGCCTATCAGATCTATTTCGCCTTTGCGGGCGGCGACGCGCAAATCGGCTGGTGGGCCCATGCGGGCGGTATCATAGCCGGCGCCGTTCTCCTGCCGGTGTTTCGCCACTGGAAACCGGCTCCCCCGGAACCCGAAGACAAGCCGGAGAATGAGCCAGATGACAAGGGGCAGAATGCGGCGTGACACCGGTTCTGCTTGGATTGACTTGCATTGACCTGCGATTTACGAATTTTGGCTGCAAAATCGCGAATTCGCGGAAAGGGTATTGAATGAAGGTACTGGTCCCCGTCAAACGCGTGGTTGACTATAACGTCAAGGTGCGTGTGAAGGCTGACGGCTCGGGTGTCGAACTGGCCAATGCCAAGATGTCCATGAATCCGTTCGACGAAATTGCCGTCGAGGAGGCATTGCGGATGAAGGAAGCCGGGACCGCCACGGAAGTGGTCGTCGTTTCCATCGGCGCGGCGCAATCTTCGGAGACCATCCGTACCGGCCTGGCGATGGGCGCCGACCGGGGCATTCTTGTAAAGACCGATCAGCCGCCGGAGCCGCTGGCAGTTGCAAAGATTCTCAAGGGCGTCGTGGAGGCCGAACAGCCGGGTATTGTCATTCTCGGCAAGCAGGCGATTGACGATGACAGCAACCAGACCGGGCAGATGCTGGCGGGCCTTCTGGGCTGGGCCCAGGGTACATTCGCTTCGAAGTTAGAGATCAGCGGCGACAGCGTCGATGTCACGCGCGAAGTCGATGGTGGTTTGCAGACGCTTACCCTGAAGATGCCGGTAATCGTTACCACGGACCTGCGCCTCAACGAGCCGCGCTATGCATCGCTGCCGAATATAATGAAGGCGAAGAAAAAGCCGATCGATGAAAAGACGCCGGAAGATTTCAGCGTCGATGTGACGCCGCGGTTGAAGGTATTGAAAACGACGGAACCGCCAGCGCGCCAGGCCGGTGTGATGGTATCCTCCGTTGCGGAGCTGGTCGATAAACTCAAGAACGAAGCAGGAGTGCTGCAATGACAACCTTGCTCGTGGCCGATGTCGCAAAGGGCCAGCTTGGCGACGCAACCGCAAAAGCGATGACCGCCGCCGCGCAACTTGGCGAGCCGGTCCATGTTCTCGTCGCCGGCAAGGATTGTGCGGCGGCAGCGGAAGCTGCTTCGAAGCTTGATGGGGTTGAAAAGGTTCTGACCGCGGACGATGCCCTGTACGAGCATCAGCTGGCGGAACCGATGACGGCGCTGATCCTGTCGCTGGCGGACAACTATTCGGCCATCGTGTCGAGCGCCACCACTTCGGCGAAGAACATCATGCCGCGTGTTGCCGCGTTGCTCGACGTGATGCAGATTTCGGAAATCATCAAGGTTGTGTCTGCTGATACGTTCGAGCGGCCGATCTATGCCGGTAATGCTATCCAGACCGTGCAATCCACCGACGCGAAAAAGGTGATCACCGTACGTACGGCATCGTTCCAGGCAACCGCTTCAAGCGGATCGGCTCCGGTCGATGCGATTGCTGCTGCCGAGGCGCCAGGCCTGTCTTCGTTCAAGGGCGAGAATGTCGCAAAATCCGACCGTCCGGAACTGACTGCTGCCAAGATCATCATCTCCGGCGGTCGCGGCATGCAGAACGGGGAGAATTTCTCCAAGCTGATCGAACCAATCGCCACACGGCTGAATGCGGCCATGGGCGCATCGCGCGCGGCAGTCGATGCGGGCTTCGTGCCGAACGACTGGCAGGTCGGCCAGACCGGCAAGGTCGTCGCTCCCGAGCTCTACATTGCGGTTGGCATTTCGGGCGCTATCCAGCATCTGGCCGGCATGAAGGATTCCAAGGTAATCGTGGCGATCAACAAGGACGAGGAGGCGCCGATTTTCCAGGTTGCCGACTACGGACTTGTAGCCGATCTGTTCAAGGCCCTGCCGGAGCTGGATGAGGAATTGGCGAAGGCCGGAAAATAAAAATACACGTGTGCTGGAAACAGACATGTAATTGATGTGAGACTGTTGCAGGCCCGGTTTAGGATGCGCCGGGTCCACACTGACCCGAACGGATGCAGCTTGCTTTCATTGGTGGGAATACGCTCGTGAATATCGAAAAAGTTGGAGTTATTGGCGCGGGTCAGATGGGCAACGGGATTGCTCACGTCTGTGCGCTGGCGGGCTTCAGTGTCCGCCTGAACGACATGACAGAAGATCGCATCGTTGCCGGTCTTGCGACGATCAACGGAAATATGACGCGCCAGGTCAGCAAGGGACAGATAACCGACGACGAGCGCAAGGCAGCGCTTGAGCGGATCGAACCAGCTGTCCAGCTGAGCCGTTTTGGCGAGTGCGATCTCGTGATCGAGGCGGCCAGCGAGAATGAGGAGGTCAAGCGCAAGATTTATACGGTCCTGTGCCCGAACCTGAAGCCGGAAGCGCTGATTGCCAGCAATACTTCGTCGATTTCGATTACGCGGCTTGCCTCCGCAACCGACCGGCCGGAGCAGTTCATCGGCATTCATTTCATGAATCCGGTGCCATTGATGCAGCTGGTGGAAGTCATTCGTGGTATCGCAACGGCGGACGAGACCTTCAAGGCCTCGCAACAGTTTATCGAGCGGCTGGGCAAGACCTGGACGATGTCGGAGGATTTCCCGGCCTTCATCGTCAACCGTATCCTGCTGCCGATGATCAACGAAGCGGTCTATACGCTGTACGAGGGCGTCGGTTCGGTCGAGGATATCGATACGGCGATGCGGCTCGGCGCAAACCATCCGATGGGCCCGCTGCAGCTGGCCGACTTTATCGGCCTCGATACCTGCCTGTCGGTGATGCAGGTGCTGCACGAAGGCCTTGCCGATTCCAAGTACCGCCCCTGCCCGCTGCTGGTGAAATATGTCGAGGCTGGATGGCTCGGCAAGAAGGTCAAGCGCGGCTTTTACGATTATCGCAGCGGGACGCCGGTGCCGACACGCTAAACGACGGTATCATCAGTATAATGCGAGTTATTGCGCCAGCCTCCCCCCGGGACGGCTGGCGCATTGCTGTGCGGGGCGTATTCGGGCTGCAGGCAGCAGGGATTTTGTCCAGAATCGGGGGACTTCACAAAACCGACATAGCCGCTGTACATTATTTGCCAGCCGGGAATCATCACGGTTCCGGCTGATCTGCGAGAGGTGACGGACTTTGACGCCGCATATTCGCCGAGCTGTATCTCCCGAAGCATGTCCGGCGCTTGTCCTGAACGCCGATTACAGGCCGCTGAGCTATTACCCGCTGTCCCTGTGGTCCTGGCAGGATACGATCAAGGCGGTGTTCCTCGACCGGGTCAATATCATTTCCCATTACGAACGCACGGTGCGCAGTCCGAGCATGGAAATGAAACTGCCATCGGTCGTTTCTCTCAAGACCTATATCAAGCCCGCGCGCAATCCCGCCTTTACCCGGTTCAATGTTTTCCTGCGTGACCGGTTTACCTGCCAGTACTGCGGTGCGCAGGAAGAGCTGACATTCGATCATGTGGTGCCGCGTTCGCGCGGCGGCAATACGCGCTGGGACAATATCGTGGCAGCCTGTTCGCCCTGCAATCTGCGCAAGGCCGACAGGATGCCAGAAGAAGTGCGCATGTGGCCGTCGGTGAAGCCGGTGCAGCCGACGGTGCACGACCTGCACATGAACGGCAGGCTGTTCCCGCCGAACTATCTGCATGAAAGCTGGCTCGACTATCTCTATTGGGATTCGCCGCTGGAGCCTTGAGGCTGCTACACTTCAAACGTAAGTAGGAATCGCGCGGGTGTGTTCATCCACGCGAACAGGCTGCTGTTTCGGGAGTGTGCTGTGCAGACAATCGGCCGTTGGCTTGTGCTGATATTCGCTTTGGGTCTTGGGATTTCGGCTGCAGTGATATTTTTACCCATCGCCCTGTTCAGCGATCCGTTGCTGCGGGAGATTGGGGCTACACTTGCGACCGATCGTATCGAGGCTTTCGTCATGCTGTTCATGTCGCCGGACGCTGTGGCCGGTTTTGCCGGCGGCGCTCTGGCGATTGTGTGGATGGCCATCATCGCCATCTGTGTTGCGCCGGTGACCATTGCCGGCGTGATCGGCGAAGCGGCGGGCATTCGTTCCATCTTCTGGTATGTCGGCGCAACGGGCCTGCTGGCTGGCGCCATGCCGTGGATCCTCCGCGCGGCCAAAGGAACGGGCGACGGGTCGGCCGGCGCCGGGGACGCACTGGCGCGCGCCGGCGAGCTGCGATTGTCGTTGATTTTTCTGCTGACCGGTCTCGTCGCCGGGTTGGTTTATTGGCTGGTGGCAGGCCGCAATACGGGAACCGGCGTCGACAGGGGGTAGGCCGCCTCGACGTGATAAGGGCCGCCGCCGATTGATTCACGTGCCGAAAACAGAACGAATTCTTCGGCAATAAATTGCCAGCTTCTGGGAACGCTGCGGGCGAACAGGTAATTTCCGATATCGGGCAACTGCACGTTGCGCAGCCGGGCTATCGTTATATGCGGCTGGAATTTCCGGGGATCGTCGTCCGCGCCAGCGCGCCGGCAGGCGCGCTCATGGCTAGCCTGGAGAGCGATAATGTCCGGGCTGGATTCTACTTTCGCGATGATGGCGCGGGGCTTCTTGCCACCGAAAAAATCCAGTCCGGTGATGCCGACAGTGAACGGCTCCTGATGAATCGCGGCGAGTTCTGCGTCAATCTCGCGGGCCAATGACAGGCTGATGTCGCCGATGAAGCGCAGGGTCAGGTGATAATCTTCCGGGTCGATCCAGCGCGCGCCTGGTAGTCCGCCGCGGAATTGCGCGAGTTCATCGCAGATGTCCCCGGGTACCTGCAGACCTGAAAACAATCGGGGCATGTCGGTTCCCTGCTCGGTGATTCGTCATGGTGTCATGGCAATGCAACGGCAGCATGACTCCGGATCTTGATCCTCGGATTGAGTCTATCGGGCAGTGGTTTTCGGCGCAATCAGCGTCAGGACTTTCGGCATGGCATTGCTCACCATCGTCTCAACGCCCTTCGCATTTGGATGCATGCCATCGCCGAGATTGAGCTCCTTGCGTGCGGCGACGCCTTCGAGGAAGAATGGAATCAGTGGTATGGCGTGCTTGCGGGCGAGATCAGGGTATATGGCGTTGAATTGCTCCGAATAGATCTTGCCCATGCCCGGCGCAGCAAGCATTCCGGCCAGAAGCACCTTCGCGCCCTTGGCCTTGATGCGGGTGATTATGGCATCGAGCGCCTTGCGGGTCTGGGTGGGCTCGATGCCGCGTAACATGTCGTTTGCCCCCAGCTCGACAATCACGGCATCCACCTTGTCGCCCAGCGCCCAGTCGAGCCGGGCAAGTCCGCCGGTGCTGGTGTCGCCGGATACGCTGGCGTTCACAACCCGTACATTGTGTCCTGCCACCCACAACCGCTTTTGCAGCACGGCGGGAAAGCTCGCTTCTTCCGGAAGCTGGTATCCCGCGCTGAGGCTGTCGCCGAGAACGGCCAGCACGAACTCCTGGGCACTGGCCCCGTCCGCGTTCTGCGGTTGGGCGCTGGCAGCTGGTGTGTGCAGCAAAGTTGCCCAGCTCAACAAGACCGCAAGAGCCAGATTTTTCGCAGCTCCTTGTAACCGGTTTGTAAAGTTGGCTTGCTGCATCCTTGATTCTCCGGTTCGGGGATCGACATTGTCCTGAAGGTCTGGCTCAGGTTATCCGACTCTGGCCGATATTGCCGTTGCAACTGCATATCTTTGCCGCGATTGCCGTGCAGATGTGAGCAATAGCAAACAATTGTGGCGCAAGCACCGCGGCTGGCAAGAAGCTGGCACGATGTTGGCCAAGGAAATGGAAAACGGTTTCTTGCAGGAAAAAACGATGGATGCCTTCGCACCACCAGCTCAATCCGGCGAAAACGCCATCGAACTTTCCGACATTTCGCTCAATCTGGGTAGCGGACGAGCCAAAGTCCAGGTGTTGCAGGGCCTGTCGCTGAATATCCGCCGGGGCGAGGCTGTGGCGCTGGCGGGGCCCTCCGGGTCGGGCAAGTCGACGCTGCTGATGGTCATGGCCGGGCTGGAGCGGCCCGACAGCGGATCGGTACGGGTGAACGGGCGCGACATCAACGGGCTGGACGAGGATACGCTGGCGCGTTTTCGCGGTGCGCATATCGGCATCGTGTTCCAGGCCTTTCATCTCATTCCTGCCATGACAGCGCTGGAAAATGTGGCGGTTCCGCTGGAATTGGCGGGGGTCCACGATGCATTCAAGCGGGCCGAGGCGGAATTGGCCTCAGTCGGGCTTGCCGATCGCGGCTCGCATTATCCCGCGCAGCTTTCCGGCGGCGAACAGCAGCGCGTGGCGCTGGCGCGGGCTTTGGTCATGCGGCCGGAGATCCTGGTGGCCGACGAGCCGACCGGCAATCTTGATTCTGCTACCGGTGGGTCGATCACCGATCTGCTATTCGATCTGCACAAGTCTCGCGGCGCTACCCTTGTACTGGTGACGCATGACGAGGAACTGGCCGGCAAATGCGACCGGGTGGTGCGGATGCGTTCCGGGAAGATTGTCGCCGATGAGCCGCGCAAGGATGCGGTTATGCGCGAGGGGGCAGATCATTGAGCGCCTTCACGTCTGCGCCGGGAAACGCTTCGCGACTGTCCCTCCCGCTCTCCCTGCGCATGGCGGTGCGCGACCTGCGCGGCGGCATGCGCGGTTTCCGGGTCTTTATCGCCTGCATTTTTCTGGGTGTCGCGGCGATCATCGGCATCGGCTCCTCGGCGCATATCCTGTCGGACAGCCTGGCGCGAGAGGGCCGCAAGATTCTCGGCGGCGATGTTGCTTTCCGCCTCGTGCATCAGGAAGCCGATGCGGCGAAGCTGGCGTGGCTCAAGGAGCGCGGCGCTGTCTCGTCGATTGCCACCATGCGGGCGATGGCGCGCAATGCGGCCGGCGACGCCGCGCTGGTGGAGCTGAAAGCCGTCGATAGCGCCTATCCGCTGACCGGTACGGTCGCTCTTGCTGGCGATGCGAACCTCGCGGATGCCCTGGCGAAAAGGAACGGCGTGTTCGGTGTGATTGCCGATGGCGCGCTACTCGTGCGGCTTGGTCTGAAGCCGGGTGACCGGTTCTCGATTGGCGACGGCACATTCGAATTGCGTGCGGAACTGAAGTCCGAGCCGGACAAGCTGGCGAACGGTTTCGGCTTCGGGCCGCGCGTCATTCTTTCTCAAGAGGCGTTTCGCGCCAGCGGCCTGGTGCAGCCGGGCGCGCTGATCCGCTGGACGTACCGGCTGTTGCTGCGCGATGGTGCGAACGGCGGCCCGGCAAGCGATGCGGTATTGAAGGAGACCATTGCACAATCGCGCAAGGCGTTTCCGGATGCCGGCTGGCGGGTGACGACCCGGCAGAATGTATCACCGGCCTTCTCGCGCAATCTTAACCGTTTCACGCAATTCCTGACGCTCGTGGCGCTGACCGCGCTTGTTGTCGGCGGTGTCGGGGTCGCCAATGCGGTGCGCGGCTTCATGGAGCGCAAGCAGCATGATCTTGCGGTGTTCAAGTCGCTTGGGGCCAGCGGCGGATATATCTTCCGCATGTCGATCATCGAAGTATTGCTGGCGGCCGGCATCGGCATGGTGCTTGGCGCGCTTGCCGGTGCGGCCATACCCTATGCAATCGCGGGCCTGTTTGCGGGCGTGATCCCAATCCCGTTTACACCGTCCGTTTATCCCTCCACGCTGGCAACCGGTGCTGCCTTCGGTATCCTGACAGCGCTGGCCTTCGCCCTGCCGCCACTGGGCCATGTGCACGATACGCGGGTCTCAGCCTTGTTTCGCGATTCGGTTGAGACGGACCGGCAAAAACTGCGCCTGCGCTACGTCGCTATGACTGCTACTACCGTTGTCCTGTTTCTGGCCATGGTGTTGTGGACGGCGAGCGACCGGCGGCTGGCGCTGATCTATATGGCCGTAGCGCTTGGGGTTCTGATGATCCTGCGTCTGGTCGGGGCCGGGATAACCTGGATGGCGCGCCATGCGCCGAGGGTTTCCAGCACGGAACTGCGGCTGGCGATTGCCAATATTCACCGTCCCGGAGCGGTGACACAGGCCGTGGTCCTGTCGCTCGGCCTTGGCATGACGCTGCTTGTTGCACTGACCATGATGGACATGAATTTCCGCTCGGTTTTGAGGGAAGGGGTGCCGGGCAAGACACCGAGCTTCTTCTTCCTCGATATTCAGAAGCAACAGACCGGAGAATTCTCCGCCTTCATGGAAAAGAGCGCACCGGGTGTGAAGCTCGACGTCGTCCCGATGATGCGCGGGCGGGTGATTTCGGTAAACAGTGTTGCAGCCTCGAAGGTACAGGTCTCGCAAGACGCCGCATGGGCCCTGCGCGGGGATCGCGGCATTACCTATTCGCAGGCCCTGCCGGCCGGATCTACCCTTTCCGAAGGGACATGGTGGAGCGCGGACTATTCCGGACCGGCGCTGGTCTCGGTGGAAGAAAAGATCGCCCGCGGCATAGGCGTGAAGATCGGCGACACGATCACCTTCCAGGTGCTCGGTCGCCGCATTGCCGCCAAGGTCGCAAGCTTCCGGCAGGTGAACTGGGGTACGTTCGGGATCAACTTTGTCTTCGTTTTCTCACCATCGGCCTTTGCCGGCGCGCCGCATGCGAACATTGCGACAGCGACTTTTGCCGGCGGGGATCGAGGCGAACAGGAAGTGCGACTGCTGAAATCGCTGGCCAAGACCTTCCCGACCGTCACCAGCGTACGTATCCGCGAAACGCTGGATGCGCTGAACAAGGTGACCGACCAGCTGAGCTTTGCCATCCGCGGCGCGACTTCCATTGCGCTGATTGCTTCCATTCTCGTGCTGGCCGGCGCTGTGTCAGCGGGCCAAAGGGCGCGCATCTACGATGCCGTCATCCTGAAGACGCTGGGCGCAACGCGGCGGCGGCTTCTGGCCAGCATTCTGCTGGAATACGGCCTGCTCGGACTGGCCGCCGGCCTGTTCTCACTGCTGGCCGGATCGCTGGCCGCCTGGGTGATCATGACCCGGGTCATGCGCCTCGATACTTTCGATTTCCACTGGAGTGCGGCTGGCTGGGCCGTCTTGCTGGGGCTGGCGATCACAATCGTGTTAGGTCTGGCAGGAACCTGGAGGATACTTAACGAGAAGCCGGCGCGGCGGCTGCGCAGCCTGTAACCGGGCAAATGACGGGAAATTGTTGTGAATTTCCGGTCATTTCAGACTGGTTCCGACCGTTAACGATTACCATGTCAGCGTGCTCTGCGCGCGCCGGGCATCAATGCCTCTTGATGGAAAGGCAAAGTCAATCCATATTGTGGGCGTAATCCTGGTCCATTGTGGTCTCAGGTTTCCAAAGGGAGAACATCAACCAATGTCCGACTACGATCGTAACGCGCAGGCCCGCTGGGGCACGAGCGTTGACCGAGCCGGTCAAGCCGAGATCGATCAGGGCCTGCGGTCCTACATGCTCGGTATCTATAACCACATGACACTTGCGCTGGCCGTTACGGCGCTGGTGGCAATGGGCATCTACATGCTCGGCGCGTCCAATCCGCTTGTTCAGACACTGTACCGGACGCCGCTGAAGTGGGTCGTCATGCTGGCTCCGCTGGCATTCATCCTGGTTCTGTCCTGGCGCTTCGAGCGGATGAGCTACTCGTCGCTGCTGATGACGTTCTATGCGTTCGCTGCAGTGATGGGGCTCTCGATGGGCTGGATCGGCCTTGTCTTCAAGGTCGGCAGCATCGTCCAGGCGTTCTTTGTGACGACGGTCGCTTTCGCTGGTCTCAGCCTCTATGGCTACACCACCAAGCGCAGCCTGTCCGGCCTCGGATCGTTCCTGATCATGGGCCTGATCGGCCTGATCGTGGCGAGCCTGCTCAACATCTTCCTCAAGTCCGGCGCTCTGGCGTTCGCCATCCACATGATCGGCGTTCTCATCTTCGCCGGCCTGACTGCCTGGGATACCCAGCGTCTGAAGGAAGACTATGACTACCTGATGCAGGATCGTTCCTTGCTCGCCAAGGCTTCGATCATGGGCGCCCTGTCGCTGTATCTCAACTTCGTCAACATGTTCCAGATGATCCTGGCGCTGACCGGCGAACGCGAATAGCAAACAGCTGCCGTTTTTAGCGGCAACGAAAGAAACCCCGGCTTCGCGGCCGGGGTTTTTTGTTGAGTGTTTTCGGTGGCTAAGACTTTTTCGGCAGCCCCAGAATTTCCCGCGCTTCGGCTGGCGTTGCAGGTTCAAATCCGACGTCGTGCATTATGCGCACGCCCTTTTCGACCAGCGCCGCATTGCTCGGGGCCAGTTCCCCCTTCGACAGCCACAGATTGTCCTCGAAGCCGACGCGGGTATGCCCGCCGAGGATCATGGCCTGCGCCACCATGGGGAATTCGTCACGGCCGATGCCGAACGCCGCCCATTGCATGCCCGGCGGAAGCAGGCTGCGCATGTAGAGCATGGTCTCTGCGCTGGCGCTGGCGCCGAAACTGGCTCCCAGCACGATCTGGAAGAAGGCTGGCGTACGGATGGCGCCGGTCGACATCAGATGCTTCGCCAGATGCACGTCGCCGGTATCGAAGATTTCCAGTTCCGGCGTTACACCCGCCTCGTAGATGTAGGACGCCATTTCCGAAATTATTTCCGGCGAATTCACGAAGGCCCGGGTACGGAACCACATGGTGTTGAAGTCGAGCGAGCATATCTCCGGCTTAAGCGCCACAACATGGGCAACGCGTTCCTTCGCGGTGCGCATGTTGCTGCCTGGCCCGGCCTTCGACGGATCGTCCTTGCTCGGCGAGAACATCGCCCCGTCGCCGGTTGACAGGTTGATGATGACATCCGTCCCGTCGTCGCGAATGCGCCCAACGATTTCCTCGAACAGGTCGACGCGCATGCTGCCGGCCTTCGTCTCCGGGTCGCGGGCATGCAGATGGACGATCGCGGCACCGGCCTTCGCCGCCTCAATGGCGGATGCGGCGATTTCCTTTGGCGTGACCGGCACGTTCGGATTGCGTCCGGTGACCGGTGCGCCGCCGGTGACGGCGCAGGAGATAATGCGTTTGACCATGCCTGCTCCTCAATCACTGCTCCGTTACACATCCGCAGGTGCAAGCAGCGGCTTGCCGAGGATAAGGTCGGAAGCCTTTTCCGCCATCATGTAAACGCAGGCGTTGATATGGGCGGTGACGATATCCGGCATGGACGATGCATCGACCACGCGCAGCTTCTCGATACCGTGGACGCGCAGCTCGTTGTCGAGCACGGTGCCTATCGGACAGGTACAGGCGGGATGATGGACAGTGAGTCCGGTCTTGCGGATCCAGTCCTCCATGTCCTGCTTCGTCTTCGCCTCGGGTACAGGCCCTACGGGCGCGCCGCGGAATTCGTCAATCTCCTTCTGCGCAGCGAGATCCAGCGCCTGCCGGGCGATTTCGAGCAGCCTGGGCATATCCTCGGGATGATCGAAGAAGTTGAACAGGATGCGCGGCGCATCGCTGACCTTGTTGGAACGCAGCCGCACGGTGCCGCGGCTTTTCGGCTGCAGCAGGGTGGGGCGGATGGCGTAGGTGTCGGGCAGGCCCTTGCGGATGCCGGGGAACCAGGGGCGCGCATCGGGCCGGCTGGCGCGGAAAATGAATTCCCCGTCCGGCACGTCGAGACCCTGTTCCGATTTTATAAAGGCAAAGACGCCGCCCGGCAGCGCCGATGCCGGACCGGTGCCGAAGAAATGGTTCTGCAGCATGGCTGTTGCGATGCGGTCGAAGCGCAGCAGGCGATAGAAGTCGCCGGGCTCGCTGCGGTACCAATTGAACCATGCAGCGATATGGTCCTGCAGATTGTCGCCGACGGGCAGGTCGGCAATTGCATCGATGCCCATTTCCTTCAAGTGATCGGCATGGCCGATGCCGGAGAGCATCAGCAGTTGCGGCGTGTTGAAGGCGCCTGCAGACAGGATTACCTCCTTGCCGGCATTGACCGTATGGGTCTGGCCATCCTTCACATACTCAATGCCGGTTGCCGTCGTGCCGCTCATGACGACGCGCGTCGTCAGGGCGTTGGTTTCCAGCGTCAGGTTGCCGCGGCCGAGGGCAGGCTTCAGGAATGCCGTTGCCGAGGACCAGCGCTTGCCGTTGCCGATGGTGCACTGGATGCGGCCGAAGCCTTCATGCTGCTTGCCATTGAAATCGTCCGTAACCGGAAAGCCGGCGGACTTGCCTGCCGCGATCCAGGCATCGCCGATGGCGTCCTGCGAGCGCGCATATTCGGTCTTCAGTTCGCCCTTGCTGCCGCGCCAGGTGTTTTCGCCGCCCTGCCAGGATTCGGAGCGTTTGAAATAGGGCAGGGCGTCGCGATAGGACCAGCCCTCGGCGCCGTTGCGGGCCCAGCGATTGTAGTCGTTGGCATCGCCGCGCGTATAGGCCATCACGTTGATCGAGGAGGAGCCGCCCAGAACCTTGCCGCGCATGGATTCGATTTCGCGGTTCTGCAGGCCCGGTTCCGGGTCGGTGTCGTAGTTCCAGTCGTGCAAGCGGTGATGATGGATCTTGCCGAGACCGATGGGGATATGAATCAACGGATCGGTATCCTTGCCGCCGGCTTCCAGCAACAGGACGGTATTGTTGCCGTCGGCACTGAGGCGGTTTGCCAGCAGGCAGCCGGCCGATCCTGCGCCAACGATGATGTAATCGTAAGTTCCCGCTACGGGCATGTATCCTCCAATGTTCTTTCTGGAATGTTCAATGGGATGGGCGTTCGTCATTGTTCGTTGTGCGGTCGCCTTTCATCCAGCGCGCCAGTTCTGCATGGGCGATAGATTTTTGCCAGGCGTCGATCTTGTTCCCATGCGGTGGATCGATGGCGAACTCCACGGTCAGTCCGTCTGGGCTCGGCACATAGAGCGATTTGCAATAGCCGTGGTCGATCACCCGCAGTTCCAGTCCGACGGCCTTTATTCGCTCGCTCAATTCATCGAAAGTCGCCTGATCGACCTTGAAGGAAATATGCTGGCCCCGGTCGGCGCGCTGGCACTTCAGCTGTTCGTAGGCGTCGTCGTCGGCGTATTGAAAAAACGCCAGAGCGCTTCCGTCGCCGACAGCGAAAAAGGTATGGCAGAATTCTATCTCGCGCCCGAGAAGACGATGGTGTCCTTTTTCGCACCATGTGGCGACCAGCGGGATGCCCAGCACGTCCTCAAAGAACTGCCGGTTGATTTCCTGATCCTTCACGACGAAGGCATAGTGATGTAACCGCTCGGGTGCGTGCTGCAACAGCTTTACATTTTTGCCCGGAGCGGTTTTGCTGGTGTTGTCCATGTTCCCCTCCCTCTCTGCTATGGGATGAATACGACCGATCCGGTCGTTCTGCGTGCTTCGACATCACGGTGCGCCTGCGGAATGTCGCGCATGGCATATTCATGGCCGATGGTGATCTTCACATCGTCCGACTTCATCCTGTCGAACAGGGCGGCAGCGCTGGTGCGGCGGATTTCGTTGCTGATTTGATAGTGTTTTGTCGTGGCGCGATGCAAATAGATGGATTTTTCGCTGCCATCCTCGATCGGATCGAAGGGCGGCGGATTGCCGGAGGCATTGCCGAATGCCACGACAAGGCCGCGCACTTTTACCGACGCCATCGAATCGGCCCATGAGTCCTTGCCTACAGAATCGTAAACGACGTCGACGCCCTTGCCGCCTGTGATGCGCCTGACTTCTTCCGGCACGCTCTGTCTGCCGATAACGACCGTATGAGTGCAGCCATTGGCACGGGCGAGCGCTGCTTTCTCTTCCGTGCTCACAGTGCCGATGACCGTCGCGCCGACGGACTTCGCCCATTGACACGCGATCAATCCGACGCCGCCGGCTGCAGCCGTCAGCAGGATGGTATCGTCCGCTGTCAGTTTGTGCGTACGGTTGAAGAGGTATTCAACTGTCGTACCCTTGGTGAAGGCCGCCGCGGCTGTCCGGTCATCGAGCCACTCCGGCAGCTTGATCAATCCGTCGGTGGACCGGAGACGATGCTGGCTGTAGGAGCCCGGCTTGTCGCCGCTGGCATAGACCACCCGGTCGCCCGGCGCGAAACCGGCTACGCCGGGGCCCGTCTCTTCGATCACGCCCGCGCCTTCCAGCCCGAGAATGGCAGGCAATGGCAAGACAGCGTGATGGCCCTCGCGCATGTAGATGTCGGCGAAATTCATCCCCGCAGCCGTGTGGCGGATCAGCACCTGCCCCTCGCCGGGCGGCGGCAGGTCAATTTCCTCCCATTGCAGGACCGAGGCATCGCCATAGGCGTGCATGACCTGGGCGCGAGTCTTCAAGGATTTCCTCCCGGCAGTTCTTTCGTTTCGCCAAGGCTACATCTTTTGCGCTTGCGGGCAAAGGGCATAGACTGCTCCCGTCCCGGGAGGAAAGCATGATCGACACAAGCAAGCCGCCGACGACCGATATCCAGCTGGTCGATGACGAATGGCTGGGGCGCGCCAGCGAGCAGGAAATCCTCGATCCGGACCTGCCAATCCTCGATCCGCATCATCACCTTTGGGACAAGCAGCAGCGCTATCTGCTCGATGAGCTTCTGGCCGATACGGGCAGCGGCCACAATATCCGCGCGACCATGTATGTCGAAGCCAATTCCATGTATCGCGCCGGCGGACCGGTAGAATTGCGTCCGCTCGGCGAAACGGAATTCGCCAATGGCATTGCCGCCATGACCGCAAGTGGAGCCTATGGACCGATCCGCGCCTGCGCGGGGATTGTCGGATTTGCCGATCTCCTGCTCGGCAACGATGCGCGGCCCGTACTCGAAGCGCTGGTAGCCGCAGGCAATGGGCGCTTGCGCGGCATACGCAACGCATCGGCGCGACACGATGCCGATCCATCAATTCGCTCCATGCCCTTCGTGCCGCCGAAGGACCTGCTGGCAAATCCGAAGTTCCGCGAGGGTTTCGCGCATCTCGCGCCGTTGGGCCTGACCTTCGATGCATGGCTCTACCAGGTGCAGATCGGGGACCTGATCGCATTGGCGGATGCCTTTCCGGATACGGCAATCATTCTCGATCATTGCGGTGGCATTCTCGGTTTCGGCATGCACGAGGGAAAGCGTGAAGAAGAGTTTCCGCTGTGGCGCAGGGATATTTCCGAATTTGCGAAGCGTCCCAATACATTTGTGAAGATCGGCGGGCTCGCCATGCACAATGCCGGGTTCCGCTTCCGTGAGCGGGCGCTGCCGCCGCTTTCGCCGGAACTTGCGCAGTTGTGGAAACCATATATCGAAACCTGTATCGAAGCCTTCGGGGTTCATCGCGCCATGTTTGAAAGCAACTTCCCGGTCGACAAGCGTTCGGTGCGCTACGATTCTACCTGGAACGCGTTCAAGCGTATTACCGTCGGCGCATCGGCGAACGAAAAGGCGGCGCTATATTTCGATACGGCGGTGCGGTGCTACGGGCTGGATGTGCGTTGGGAGTGACGTTCCGTCAATTGCATGGTTCCCGCCCTCGGCCTTCGAGACGCGTTGCGTTGCAAGGCTCCTTAGGGTGGGGGCTCGTCAGGAACTGCCCTCATGCAGAGGAGCATGGCCAGGGGCTTGCGTCTCGAAGCATGAGGGCAGATTGCCTGAATGCCTTTCGGTTTCCTCAAAACGGCAGGTTCGGCGGCCAGCCGAGAATGTGATTGCCGTAGCGGGCGGCGCTGCGGCCCAAGTTCAGCGTACCGTGGGCGGTTCCTGCCAGCACGTCGCGGAACGAGCGCTGGAAGTGACTGGCGTTAGAGAGCCCCGAGCCGCCAGTCACCTCGAACATCCGCATGGCCGCCTGTTTGACGAGTTTTGCCGCATAGGCGGAATTGCGCGCCGTTATGCCGGCGTCGGCCTCGGTCAGTCGTTTTCCGGCGTGCAGCTTTGCCATGTTGCGCCGCCCGGTTTCCAGCACCAGCAGTTTTGCGCATTCGACTTCCGCGCCTGCCTCGGCAAGGCGCATCTGCATGTCTTCGGTGCCCGGCCTGCCCGGCGGCGGACCGGACTTTTCCTGCAGCATCGTTTCGAAATCGCGCACCATGCCCTGTGCAATACCGATGGGCACGGAGACCAGCACAGAGCCGGTGAAGCCGATGATTGGCATACGGTGCAGCGGTTCGGCATTGACAGATGCGCCGGGCGGATCACCCTCGGCTACCAGCCTTGCGTTCAGCGCCCGGTGTTCCGGCACGAACACATCTTTCAGGTCGAAGGACTGGCTTCCGGTGCCGGTCATGCCCATGGCGTCCCAGTCGTCGACCAGCGTGCGGTCTGCGGCCGGCACGAGAAAGAAATGATGCTGGCGCTTGCCGTCCGGCATGTCGACGAAGCCGCCAGCGATACTCCAGTCTGTATAGGCGATGCCGCTGGAATACATCCATCGGCCGTTGAGGATATAGCCGCCCGATGCGCGCTTTACCGTCCCGCGCGGATTGTAGGAGGTGGAGACCAGCCTGTCCGGGTTCTCGCCCCAGACCTCGTCCTGCGCTTCTTGTGAAAACATGCCAACCAGGCAGGGATGGTCGGCAAGGACGATGGCGGTCCAACCCTGCGCGCTGCAGCCTGCGCCCAGTTCCATCGCCACTTCGCAAAGCACATCCCAGTCCATGCCGTATCCGCCGTAGCGGTGCGGCTGGACGATGCGGGGGATGCCTGCGGCCCTGAAGTCCGCAATGGTTTCGGCCGGACACTGGCGGGACTTTTCCGCCGCTTCCGAACGGGCGCGCAGGGCCGGAGCGAGCACCCTTGCGCGAGCGATCATTTCTGCAGGATCGGGGATCGTGGTAGCGTCTTTTACCTCGGTCAGCATGGCGTTTCCGGATTGTCGTTTCCGGCCAGACTAGCGCATCAGGGCGGGGAGTCCACCGCGCTCTGTGCCGCGTCAGAACCGTACCTTCGCCTCCTCCGTCAGCACCTTTTCGATATTCTCTTTACCCAGTACGAAATGATCGACAGCGCGCACGCGGGCATAGCTCGAAGTGTCCGCGCCTTTTGGTTGCCGGCCTTCCTCGACGTCGCGGATAGCTTCCAGCA
>JAPOIA010000009.1:22917-28020 GCA_029979185.1 Alphaproteobacteria bacterium
GGATAATTGCCTTGTCGGTGGAGCCCAGATGCTCGCGCCAGCGGTCGACGATAGGGCCCATCGCCTCCTGCACTGCCACATCCTGTGTGTTGATGCCCTCGATGCCGGCAAAATTCCCGGTCTTCTGCATGGCGCGGGAGAGATTGAAGTCATTATGCTGGCCGAGCTTCAGCCGTAATTCGGGCGTGAGGTGCTCCGGCCCGCGGCCGTCGTCACGTTCGTTCTCGATGGCGAATTCCCGCGTCATGCCGATTTTCGGGTCCGCTGCGTAGATGAAATTGAACACATTGGTCGTCACGTCGTCGGCCGGCACCCACAGGTGGCCGCACATGGTCGGCATTTCCGGCGGCTCCTTGGCCCCGCGCAGGGGCGAGATGCGCCCGCGCAGCGCGGTGAACGGCATGAAATACTGGTAGAGCCGCACCCACCACAGATCGTCCGCGCGCTCGCGGATACCCGTATAGGCATAGCCGTAGTCGGTTGGAAAGACCGCGATCTTCGGCGTCAGCCGGTCGTAGTCGTAGATCCAGTCGATGTTGGAGCCGTCGGCGTTGTGCATGATCATGGCATGCGCCGAGTCGAGTCCGCCTTCCAGCGCCTGCAGCCAGTTGCAGTCCTGAACCGTGCGCGAGACGAACGAATGTTCCAGCGGTACGCGGGTCAGTTCCCAATCCGGCGGCGGCGGCATGTGCTCGGCGGGGCCGAGATAGGCCCAGACGATACCGCCGGCTTCGTGGGTCGGATAGGCGTCGATGCGCACGCGATCCTTGTATGTGCTATCCGGCGGTTCGGTCGGCATATGGATGCATGCGCCGGTGCGGTCGAACTTCCAGCCGTGATAGACGCAGCGCAGGCCGTTATCCTCGTTGCGGCCGAAATACATCGGCGCGAGCCGGTGCGGGCAGTATGCGCCCATCAGCCCGATCGTGCCGCTGGTCTCGCGATAGGCCAGCAGGTCCTCGCCGAGCAGGCGCACGCGTACGATATCGCCGTCCGGCTCCGGCACTTCTGACGACAGAAGGGCCGGAATCCAATAGCGGCGAAGGGTCTCGCCCATGGGTGTGCCCCTGCCGACGCGGGTGATGCGCTCGTTGTCTTCCTTGCTCAGCATGGTTTCTTCCCGTTATTTTCTTTGTCCATTGCCGCTTATGCGGTTGGTCTGAACTGGAGTATCCCATGCCCATCGTTTCCGTCAAAGTGCTCGCCGGCGCCTTTTCGAAAGACCAGAAGGAGCGGCGGATCGACGGCATCACGGACGTATTCGCCGAAGTCGGCGGCGAGGGCATACAGCCGAATGTTGCCGTGCTGGTCGAAGAGGTCGACAGCGGCATGTGGGGCATCGGCGGCCGCAAGCTTACAATCGAGGAGATCGAGGAGAGGAGACGGGGGCGGGCCGATCAGGGTGGCCAATAGGCCGGTGAAGACTTGGCGCCGCCGGCTCGCCGTCCCACACGTTGCCCTTTGCCTTTAGCTGGTATAGGCCAGCGGCCAGAGCAATATTCCAGCAGGAAGAGACACATGAAAATCTGCCGTTTTGACGATAACCGCATCGGCGTGGTCGAGGGCGACCAGGTCAGGGACGTGACCGAGGTTCTGGACAGCCTGCCGCAACTGAAATGGCCGTTCCCGACGGGCGACCAGTTCATCGCCAATCTTCCAAAACTGCTCCCGCTGATCGAGAAGGCGGCTGCCGGCGCGCTAGCGAAGCCGCTGTCCTCGTTGAAGCTGTTGTCGCCGGTCGCCAACCCTTCGAAGGTCATCGGCGCACCGCTGAACTACCACGACCATATCGAGGAATCGAAGAACAACCTCGATATCACCCACGGAGTCCACGGCACGGCCTATGAGGGTTTCGATACGCCGATCGACAAGTACGGCCTGTTCCTGAAAGGCGCGACCGGCGTCGTCGGCGCTGGCGAGGGCGTGACGCTGCACTGGCCGGAGCGCCGCAACGACCACGAGCTGGAACTGGCCGTCATCATCGGCGAGGGCGGCAAGAACATTTCCCGCGATGACGCCTTCAAGCATATAGCCGGTTACGCCATCGGCCTCGACATGACCGTACGCGGACCGGAAGACCGTTCCATGCGCAAAGCTGCCGACACCTATTCCGTTCTCGGCCCGTATCTGGTGACGGCGGACGAGATCGACGATCCGGACAATCTGGATTTTGAAATTCGCGTCGGCAACGAGTCGCGGCAGAAGTCTAACACGAAGATGCTGATCTGCGACGTGGCGGACCTGATCGTGCGCGCGTCGAAGATCTACCGACTGTTTCCCGGCGATATCATCATGACCGGCACTCCGCAGGGCGTGAACGAGGTGAAAGCCGGCAATGTGATGCACTGCTGGATCGAGAAGATCGGCGAGATGGATGTCGAGGTGCGGTAGGACGCTTTCGCAATGCGCCCCCTCTCCCCGCAGGGGAGAGGGTTGGGGTGAGGGGGCTGTTGTTAGCAAGCCCTTGATCCGCCCCTTCCGGCACCTTCTCCCCAAAGGGGAGAAGGGTAGCCGCGAATTACTCCGCCGCATCCTTGCCGGGCTTCACGATAAAGCTCTCGCCGCGGTCTAGGAAATCCAGCGCGATGGTTGCGACCTTTTCCGGCTGGTCGATTTCCAGCGAATGCGCTGCATCCCAGATATAGGTCAGGTACGAAAGCGCGATCTTCGATTTCAGCAGGTGGCCGGTTTCCGGCGGGATGATTTCATCTAGCGTGCCTATCAGCACCAGCGTGCGGGCCTTGATTTCGGGCAGTTTCGCAGCCAGTTCCTCGTCGAACTTCAATCCGCCGAACCCCATGAATACCGCGCCATTGGCCTGCAGCATTTCGACCGGGCGGTTGTCCTCCGGTGCTTTTTCGGGATGTGCATAGAGCTTGCGGAAGCGCTCCTGCGGATCGGCGGGCAGGCCACCCTTGCCGGGCGGGCACAGACCAGCGGGTGCTTCCAGCACCATCTGTCCGATGAGACCGGGATGACAGGCGGCCAGCCATAGGGCCACCCAGCCGCCAAAGCTTTCCGCAACGATGTCGCAATCGCCGCCGCAGTGTTTTTCAATATAGACGGCAATGAGATCGGCATAATCGGAAACAGTCTTCAATGCCGGATGTTTCGGCGTTCCCTCGAAGCCGGGACAGGTCGGCTGGTGCACCGTATGATGCCCCGCCAGCGCCCTGACGACATGCGACAGACGCGGACCGCCGGCGCTGTGCAGATGGACCAGCGGCCGGCCTTCTCCGGCAACGCGCACGGACAGCGCGCCGCTGTTGATCTGGTGTTTTGCTTCGGTGAAGAAATCCATTTTTGTCTCCGGCAAATTTACAGCGAGCGAACTTCCGGCAGCACGCGATCGCGGAATAGTTCCATGCTCTTCCAGACCACTTCGTCGGGCATGGTGCCGAGTTTCATGTTCATGTTGATGTGTCCGGCGCCGAGCTTGTCGCGCAGACGCCTGATCTGTTTGATCACCGATTGGGGCGAACCGCACAGGATAGTGCCGGCCTCGATCTGCTCCTTGATCGTGCGCTCCTTCAGCGTCTGCAGGCGCTTGACGAAATATTCCCCGGCCTGGGCATTGGCCTCACCGAAGAAGCGCGTGCCCTGGATGACGATGCGCTGGGCGTCCTGCTGCGGGCGCATCAGCACGCCATGAAAATAGGCCAGGGCCTTGGCCATGTGTTCATGCGCTTCCTCGTCGGTTTCGCAGATGCAGGTCTGCTGGCCGATGAGAATGTCTTCCGGTCCCGGATTGCGGCCATGGGCCTTTGCACTCTCTTTCCATGTGTCGATGATTCCGGCGGCGATATCGAGATCGGCAATCAGCGTCAGGCCGACCATGGCCGGGAACTCGCCGACAAAGGCCGCGCTTTCCTTGTTGGAGGCGGACATCATGATGTGCGGATGCGGGCTCTGGCGCGGGCGCGGCCAGATGGAAATGGCGCGGTACTGGTAGTATTCGCCCTCCCAGCCGAAGGGTTCCGGCTCGGTCCATGCTTTCAGGATGATGTTGAGCGCCTCGCGCATGCGACCGCGCGATTCATCCGGCGAGACATTGTAGGCGATGTATTCGTGCGGTATGCCGCGGACGAAGCCGGCGACCAGCCGTCCGCCGCTCATCACGTCCAGCATGGCATATTCTTCGGCGACACGCACCGGGTTCAGCAGCGGTAGCAGGTTACCGAGCATCGCCAGCTTGATGCCTTTCGTCCGCTGGGTGAGCGCCGCGCCGCCTGGCCAGCACGATTTCGTGGTCCGCGTGCTCACGGACGATTCCGAATTCAGCGTCATCAGTATTCCCGTTCGAATTTACGGTCCGAGCGAGACTGCCTCGCCGCGGGATGCGGCAGCGAACGCGGATTCGTCGCCGGAAAGCCCGCCGTTTGTTAATTAGCAGTTCCGCGAGTTCAAGCACCGCTGTTCTTTGGAGTCGATCGAGTATGTTTTCGTTTTCGTCCTGCCGTCTGATGATCGCGTCCCTGTTTGCGGGATGTCTCACGCTCGCAGTTCTGTCCGCTGCCGCACTGGCTGACGACGCGTCTGATGGCAATGAGAAGTCAAACGAAAGCGTGCTGTTGCGTTACGGCTTCAAGCCTGGCCAGTTCGTGCATTACGAAGTCGAGTCCACGTCGCGGATGACTCTGCAGGCTCGCCAGGAAGTGCAGACGCTTGAGGAAAAACGCAGCACTCGGAAGCACTACCGAGTTGTGTCTGTGGCCGAAGACGGCAGCGCTGTTCTGGAGCCGGTCATCGACCACGTCGTCATGGAAGCCAGTTCCGACGGTCAAGAGCCCATTGTCTTTGATAGCGATTCGTCAGAACCCGTGCCGACTCAGTTCGACACGATCAGCCAGACGGTCGGCAAAGCTGTCGTGCGCGTCCGATATTCGCCGCGTGGCGAGGTTGATGAAATCCTGCCGGTGACCGCCACGCGTGAGGCGAAATCCGGAAACGAGGAAGCTCACAAGTTTCTGATCGAGTTTCCCGAGAACTCGATCGCTTCCGGTGAAACGTGGGACGACGACTTCACAGTAAAGGTTTCAGTCTCCGGCGAATTTAAAAAGCCGATTCCCAAGTCGGTCACGATTCGTAGCCGCTACACGCTCG